>CAZXVB010000328.1:0-3768 GCA_964643875.1 uncultured Anaerolineales bacterium
ATCCACAAGAGATTGACCCTATGAGGTGTACTGTGTTTACAACTATGGGTTGTTCAGTGCGTAGGCATATCTGTTCCAATCTTGAGGGTTGCCTGGAATCGGCACCACCGTATCCGCACTGACGAATCTCCCCAGCCCCGGCGAGTAGAACCGCGCCCCGTAGTCATACAGTCCCAGTGACGCCTCCCACCGCTGACCTGTGTACCGCCGGTCGGTGTCCATCGCGCCGCTGCTCCAGAGCAGTACCCCGAGTGGTCTGGTTAGGGCACGCCGCTGATGGAGAACCACTGTTAGTACAGACGATTTGATGTGGTGCCCGTTGACACACGTTGACCTGCCGTATCTATTTGCCCCATAGAGGACTAAAACCAATATCGACGTCGGTGGTTAAGAGAGTAATCTCGCCGCTGGGCACGCTGACGGTGACCAGAACGGGGTGCTTGCAACCACACTCGACCTCGACTCTATCGCAGACTCCAATGGCGCACGTACTAAGGACGAGACGCTGGCTGTCGGGAGACCAAGATATAGGACGACCAACTCCTGATAGATAATCTTCAAAGCAGACCACACTCTTGTTTTCTATGTGCAAAGTGCACAGATTTGCATCATTCTCAAAGGCTAACCATTGACCATCAGGCGACCAACTTGGCGCGGTCACCGATCTGGTGCCCGTATCAATCTCCTCTATTAGGCCCGTCTTACGGTGCCAGATGTACAGTCGCCATGGATCCCAGACGCTCGTTCCTTCCACGGCATAGAATGCTAGGAGTTGTCCATCTGCTGACCAGGCTATATATCCGAGCGATAGTGGTGTCGCAATGGTAAGTGGCGCATTCATATCTTTGCACTGGACTTGTAATGCCTCTGGCTCTTGATCATCAAGTGGCCGCAGTACTTTGGCGGCGCAATCAAAGGTTGGCGCATATTGTACGCTACCATGCTCAGGTGGGGTTATGTACCATGTCGCCGGCAACCTTTCGCCCGTCTCGAGATCAAAAATCATGTGATGGGCAACCCCTCTGATTCCCGATCCGTCAGGAGACACTTGAAAGTTCGGATATTCGATGACCAGTAGCCGGCTGTCGGGGAGCCAGACGGTTTGGACAAACGCGACTTCTCGGATCAGTTCTGTTTTTTGTCCAGTGCGGGTATTGAGCACCCAGAGTCCTCGTGGACTATAGGGCTGTAAAGGGTCTGAGACTACTGGGTACACCAGCCGCTGGCCGTCAGGCGAGACGCTCATTCCCTGGTAGGGAAAGTAATCCAGCAGTTGGGATTCTCGCCCATCCGCGACGTTCAATGTCCAGATCGTCTGGTCACGCGAAAAGTAGATTCGTCCGGAGTCTGGCGGTGGTGGTGTGCTACAGGCAACTAGGATTATCGAGCAGGATATGATGAGGATGAAAAGGAATGGTTTCACGGTGTCCTCCTTAACGCACTATGGCAGGCAATTCGGTGAAAAAGTAAATACCTTGCTCTGCACTGTTAGGATAGTTTGGTGTCCAAAAGAACCAGTACACCGGCTCAACGTTGATTTGGTCCTTATGTAGCTCGTAATATGCCTTGCTCAAGATATAATCGGCACCGAGAATCGGGTTAGGCGATCCTGCCGGCAAGTCCCATACAGAGCGTACAGCTTCAAGCACGATGGGATCAATGGTCTCGGGCAGAAGCTCCAATCTGTAAGGGTCATAGTACTGGAAAGTCTCCTCATAAGTGGACGCTCTCAAGGCATACTCCGGGTTGTAGGGACATCCTGTTCCACACGGATCGCCGATCTCGATCCGGTTGCGCATCGTCCAGGCTACGTAAGTGCTTGCATCGATCACTTGCTGCTCAGTTCCTCGGAAGAACTCATCTGTGCCTATCTCTACAGCGATGATCAACGCCGCGGTATTTAACTCTTGCGCAGTATAAGCTGGGCCGGGCAACGGGGTAGGTGTAACCGTTGGCGAGGGAGTGTGCGTCGGTAAACGTGTAGGGGTAGACGTAGGTGGAGCAGAGGTGGCTGTAGCTGTGGCCAGCAATGGTGTGGAGGAGGGGGGGGACCCGGATGATGGTTGCGCGTTACAACCGGTAAGCAAGGCCAATCCGGTGACGACCAAAGCCACTTCGCCGATGCAAAACGGGGTGAGGCAATGGCCAGTCGGGTCAGTATAACGAATCGGATTGCTGGTCGCGTACGTATAACGATTGAGTTGCAACGCACGACCTGATTCTGGGATGATCGTATCCGCCTGGATGAATCTCCCCAGCCCCGGCGAGTAGAACCGCGCCCCGTAGTCATACAGCCCCAGCGACGCCTCCCACCGCTGACCGGTGTACCGCCGGTCGGTGTCCAGCGTGCCGCTGCGCGTGACGCCATACGGCGTGTAGCGCATCTCACCGACCACGGCCCCGCTCCCGTCCGTCGCCAGGGACGCCGAACCCAGGTCGCTATCCGCTGCCCGTTAGGGGGCCACTCTATGTTACTGAGTTTCCTGTGTGATAACCATTTGGATGTGTTGATCAATCGCCTCAAATAATGGCGGAGCGTCTTCTAGCGTTACACCTTCACCGGGCTTCAAGGCTATCACCACCACGAAATTGGCATATTGTCCCACCGAATAGCAATATTCCCCCGTCGTTTCAGGCCAACTGCAATACATCGCGTAACGGTCTGCACCGTCGCTGACGTAACTCCACTCTGGCAACGGTTCCATCCGAAAGCCGCGTTCATAGAATCTCTGGAGGGTACGTTTGTACCCTTGGTGCGCCTGCCTGGCGGTATCGAATCTATAGACACTGACAGAAAATCTCGTTAGTTGACTATCGATGTTTGCAGGTTCCCATCTTTGCATCCAAGAGTCTGTCACATCATTTTCCCGGTAGCCTTCACCACGGTACACTTCTTCCCAATTCTCCGGCAGGGGCAGAGGCTCATCTATAGCCAAGTCCTTGGCCTCCAGGTCAATAGTGGTCTCTACTCCACAACTTCCCAGAACGAGGCTGGATACTAAAAGGAGAAATAGACACACCCGACTGGCGAAGACTGAACCACGCTGTCTCATATCACTGAGTTCCCTGTGTGATAACCGTTTGGATGTGTTGGTCGATTGTCCCGAACAGTGTCGGCAACTGTTCCCAAGTTACTTCATCATCAGGCAAGAAACCGGTGATGACGACATAGTTGACATACCGCGCTACCGCAGTACATCCGCCTGGGGTGGTTTCAGGAAAGCCGCAAAAGAGACGGTACTGGTCAGCAAACGTACTTGTGTAAGTTACTCCTGTGGGTGGCGGTGCGGTAAAGCCCGGCCTGCGTAACAGTTCTAAAGCACGCCGGTAGCCCTGTTTTGCGGAACTAGTCGACTCAAACCAATAGACTTCAAGTTCCAAACTGCCGCGTGTTGATTGTGGCCTCCAATATCGTCCGTAAGATTCACTCGCGCCCAGATCTTGCCGTCTTCGTTCTGTAGTTACCTCTTCCATCTCCCAAGTTGCGGGCAATGATACGGTGGCGGCGGCAAGCTTTTCGGCAGAAATTGACAGGGACGGGTGAGCAGCACAAGATGTACCGCTTGCCAACAAGACCACAATAGCCCAAATTGCTTTGCTTAAAAAATTATTCATCGTTTATTCACCTCCCATTGATCTTTTCTATGATTGTTCGAAAGGTTTTTTCCTCCCCGCCATAAACCTCCCGCCAGATTCTGATATACTCATCTCGATGTGCCAGAATAGCATCACGCAGTTGTTCTTCAGTCAAATCCAGACCATATCTGT
>CAZXVB010000329.1:0-3752 GCA_964643875.1 uncultured Anaerolineales bacterium
AACTGTTCATATATTACCACAAAATACCGATCTTGTCAAGTCGGTCGAGGGCACGAGGGCACGTGTTAGCCCACTACTGCACGTCGGCGGTGATGCGCACCTCGCCCCACGGCTGAGTAAGGTTGTCGGTGCCAAACCAGATCAATCGCGTCACCGGTCCGCTGGCCCCGTGAAAGTCAGGGGCAAAGGTCACCATCAGGTTGGCACGCTGGTCCGGCGGAATAACGTTGCTCGATAGCTCTGCCGTGGTGCAGCCACACGAGGTCACCAGGTTGCTGATCACCAGGTCGGCGTCGCCGGTGTTCTGCATCCCTGGGCGGCTGCGGCGGATACGGCGCTTTTCTCAAGATGGCATCCAACGACTCGCCCATCGCATCTTCGATGAAAGGGCGCACGATTTCTGGCACCTTGTCCAGACACGCTGCCAACTCGTCAAAGCCTTCGATTTCCAGGGTCCTGGTCATTGTGCTATAATGAACCTATGAGCAAGGGTTTCCTGCCATCGAATTGGGGGCCGGATTGGGATTATCCCCCGCCGGGCGATGTACTGGTTGCAGACGATATACCCCGTCCCCTGGCGGAAGAGGGTGTCGTGCGGGTCGAAGTGTGGTTCATCGGTCAAAACGGCGAGGGTTTGCCCAAAGAGCAAGCTCATTTGTCCAAGCAACTCCTGCTCCACACATATTACGCCGATGGCTCCACCGGCTCCATACATTTGTACGTTATCTCCCCTCGATCCAACGAGTCAGCAATGCCAGACGATGCGGAAAACGCCGCCAAGCATCCTGCGATCTATGATCCATAGGGCATACGCGATTGCCCTGCTAGAATTCCTTTAACAACTTGACAAATCCCCGGTTTAGAGTACACTACACTCGTGCTACAGGCTAATGTAGCACCCAAAACGGGCGCGTAGCTCAGTTGGTTAGAGCGCTACACTCACATTGTAGAGGTCAGGGGTTCGAGTCCCTTCGCGCCCATTGTGCTCAGGCCTTATACACTCTCCTCACTCCCATTTTAGTCGTTTTGTATTGGCTAACCCTCAATGACAACGACAACCACTGTGCAAACAAGCATCAAAAGGCGTTTCCAGGCGGATTGGGTGATCAGTAATTTGCGCTGGTTGCTCTTGTTGAGCGTCGCTTTGGTGCGTGTTGCTGATGTCGCCTTGGTTCGTCAACAACCATTTGATCCTCTGGCCTTGCTTCCCCAAATCATCCTGTTAATCGTGGCGGCGTTCTACAACTTGTCTGTAATGTTGTTGTTGACCAGCCATACCATCCCGCAATCGTTACCCACGATGACCATCGTGGTTGATACGGTCTTGAGTATCGGCTTTGTGCTTACGTCTGGAGGGCTGGAAAGCCCGCTGTTGTTCTTTGGCCTCTTCCCGATTCTGACGGCGGCGTTGCGGTTTCACTGGAGCGTCAGTATCCTCATAGCCATTGTCATCGTTGCCAGTTGTGGGGGCATTGGGTACATACTGACGCCGGCCGGCACACCGTGGAGCATCTTGCTCCCTTTTACTGTGCGGGCGACGATCTTGTTGCTGGCAACGTTGGTCAGCAGTCTGGTGGGACATCAGATGAAGCGCCTCATCGCTCAAACCCACCGTGCAGAACAAGAAGCCGAACTACGCAAATTGCGAACCGCCCAGGAACATTCCCGCGTGATCTTCGAGCTGGCCAGCACCCTCAGCGCCACACTCAACTATAACAAGGTGCTGGACGCTGTCCTCGAAGTAGGCGAAGCCGGGATGCGAGAGTTAGGTCGCCATAACCCGGCTCAGATTAGCCTGGTGATGTTGTTTGGCCAACGCAACCTCCAAATCGTTGCTTCTCGACACTTACCCTATCGAGACCAGAATGCGACGTTCGAGGGCAAGGCAGGCGCCATCGCCCAAGCATTGAGCACAGTCGAAGCGGTGGTTATCTCTGATCCAGCTTCCGACCCCGAACTGTGTCAACTCATTGCTATGCACAGTTGCAAAGAAGCCATCGTAGTTCCCCTGCGGGCTGGCTTTGAGAACTATGGGGTTGTCGTGTTTGGCAGTGAGCAAGCCAACACATATACCGATGACCAGAAAGAATTGCTGATCGCGGTTTGCAATCAGGCCATTGTCGCCCTACAGAATGCTCAATTGTATCAGAGCTTGATCGAGGAAAAAGAGCGCATCGTCGAAGTTGAGGAGGATGCTCGCAAGAAACTGGCTCGTGACCTCCACGACGGCCCTACCCAGAGTATTGCCGCCATTGCTATGCGGCTGAATTACATCCGTATGTTGCTGGATCGTGAACAAGATACCGGCCAGGCAATCGAGGAAATCACCAAAGTGGAGGATATGGCCCGCCGCACCACCAAGGAGATCCGCCATATGCTCTTTACCCTTCGGCCATTGATCTTGGAAAGCCAGGGATTACGGGCCGCTTTGGAACAATATATCACGAAGTTAGCCGAGACCGATCCGTTACCAATCCACCTGGAAGCAGCGCCGGATGTGGACCGGGTACTGGAACAAAACGCCCAAGGGGTTATTTTTTACATCATCGAGGAAGCCATTGGCAACGCCCGCAAGCATGCCCGCGCTAACAACCTGTGGGTTCGTCTGCGTGTACAGGATGGCTACTTCATCGCCGAAGTGGAGGACGATGGAGTCGGGTTCGATGTAAACGCCGTGCAAACCCGTTACGACGAGCGTGGGAGCCTGGGAATGATCAATATGCACGAGCGGGCCGAGTTAGTCAACGGCCGGATCAGTATTGCATCGGCGCCCGGTAAGGGAACGCGCATCACGCTGACTGCCCCGATCCAGAAGCGTTAATGGTGATAGCGTGAACTGGAATTGGGATGTACGCTGGATATGGCTCGCTGGTTCGCTGTTGTTGGCTGCATTGAGCACCAATCTGGCGTGGTTGTTCCAGGGAGCGCACTCCGAAAAAATCATTTCCCTCGCCACTTATCTGAAAAAATGGTGGTTTTCCCCCTGGCTGTTTCAATTGCTACGATTTGTCTACTACGTCGGTCTTCCGTTCGCTGCTCTGTTGTGGGGGCGCGATGTCATCATCGAACGACAGTTTGGCTTACAGCCTTTTGCCTTACCGGTGATCCTCTCGAATGGAGACAGTGGAGAGGCGATGGCTGCGTGGACCGACTGGATGAAAGACTTTGGCTGGATGGCCGTCGTGGGATGCACCGTCTGGCTGATATTGGCCGTGGGATGGGGACGATACCGCGCCACCCTGCGAGCGGTGTCTGTTTCGCATTCGACGTTTGTCTCGCTTCCCCCCGCCACCCTGCTCCGTGAGGCTGCATACCACGAACTCCATTGGGCCTTCTATCGCCATGCCCCTGTACTCACCATGGGAATTTACTGGGGCAGTTGGGTCGGGCTGGGGATCGTCGCTCTGGAGGCATTTCTTAACCCTGGATGGTATCGGTGGTTGCGGGACCCTGCGTATCTCCCCGGTCAATTGGCTCGTAGTACACTGGGCGTTGCCAGCACAATATGCTTCATCATGACACAGAATTTGTGGCTAGCGATCATACTCCACTGGGTCGTAACCTGGGGACTGAGCTGGTTGGCCCAAATGCTTCCAGTTACGCCGACATCGGAGCCAGGCCAATCGGTATCATTGTCATAGTTATGTATCTCAAAGGGTTACTATTCAGGCCTTCACTACCCGACATATTGATCGGTAACCCTCCCGCAGGTTGAACTCAAAGTCGATTTATGCGCGGATTTGCCTTCAAAA
>CAZXVB010000330.1:0-3749 GCA_964643875.1 uncultured Anaerolineales bacterium
GCGATTGAAATCGCCTCTGGAGGGCTGGCAGCCAAGCGTCCACCTGCGTGGACGCACCTGTCCACGCAGGTGGACAGCTAGCTTTAGCTCCTCAGGCGCGGTTTCAACCGTCGGCCTGAAAAATGCCATACAGAGCAACCGGTCATAGTCGGTTTTCTGGCCTGCGGGAGGAAGGGCTTGCCCCTGCTGCGACTACAGTTGCATTACCATCAAATTGCGTTATAATTGCCTGTAGTGGTTCGTAGTGAGCACAGAGCGTACACATAGTTGGTTGAATTTTGGCGGATACGACAGAAACAGCACAGGCACAAACTGACGACCTGGCCTTGTTGCTTGGTCAGGATCGCAAGACCTTCATCATTCGCTTACAGCCTGGTAAACAACTTCACACCCATCGAGGCATCATCTCCCATGATGATCTGATCGGGGCACCGTGGGGTGCCCAACGATGCTCCCATCTGGGTTATCGGTTTCTTCTTTTACGCCCCTCTACTGATGATCTGGTTCGCAACCTGAAACGCAATACCCAAATTGTGTATCCTAAGGATGCCGGTTATTTGCTGATGAAAATGCGCATCCGGCCTGGTTGTCGCGTGGTGGAGGCCGGCACCGGCAGCGGCGGGATGACAATGGTGCTTGCCCAGGCCATTGCTCCCACCGGGCGCGTCTATTCCTATGAAGTACGGCCAGAGATGCAGGCCCTGGCCCGCCAGAACCTGGAAGCGTTAGGCCTGGCCGATGGGGTGGAATTCAAGTTGCGGGACATCACCGAGGGATTCGATGAACGGAATGCCGATGCCCTGTTCCTCGACGTGCCGACTCCCTGGGACTACTTGCCTCAGGCCCACGCTGCTCTGATCGGCGGTGGGTTTCTGGGGTGTATCTTGCCCACAGCCAACCAAGTCAGTCGCTTGATCGGAGCTTTGGAAAAAGCACTATTCGGGATGGTCGAGGTGGAGGAGCTTATGTTGCGTCCCTATAAAGCCGTCGCTGCGCGCCTGCGACCGATGGACCGCATGGTCGCACATACAGGCTACCTTATCTTCGCCCGCTCTGTGGTGCAGGAGTCGCTATGATCGGCCAGTTACAACGGAGCGCCCACCAACAGGGATTATCCCTGGCTCCGTCCGGGGCATCCACGCGCCCGCGAATGAGGATTCGCAGGCGCCGGAATCCCCATTCCGGCACTTGCCCCGGTTTATTTTCTAGACGAGACGATAAGCAAAAGAGGAAAGACAATGGGTAACCTGAGACGATTGGTAATGGACGTGTTGAAACCAATGGACCCTAGCATCGTTGAATTGGTGCAGGTGCTGGCGGAACTGGAAGGGGTAGATGGTGTGAATATCTCCATCTATGAAATAGACCGCCGGGTAGAAAACGCCAAAATCACCATCGAGGGTCGAGACTTGGATTATGATACCGTCGCTAACGTGATCGCTGAGAATGGTGGTGCCATTCATTCGATTGATGAAGTCGCCGCCGGACGGGTATTGATCGAAGACGTAATCACTCCCCAAGACTGAGATAAACCGTGAACCAGTCACCCACCAAACCGGTACACCGGCTAACCGAAAAGGTGAATGACTTCCGGGAATACGAGCGGATTGCCGGATTCCTCCAGATTGCCCGCCGAGCGTTGGCCAACAACGCCTTCGATGGTGTGTTGACGATGATCGGGGTATTGATGGGTAATTATCTGGGAAAGGTCCAATCGGCGGCCACGGTGATCCGGATCGGCATTGCAACCTCCGTCTCCATCGGCATTTCCGGGTTGTGGGGCGCTTACCTGGCGGAGTCTGCCGAGCGGGGCCGGGAGTTGGCGGAACTGGAACGAATAGCACTCACCGATCTGAAAGGCACGAAGATCGGACGCGCCTCACGGATAGCGGTGATTGTGGTCTCGTTGGTGGACGGATTTTCCCCCCTCATTTCATCGCTGATCGTATTGGCACCATTCTTCCTCGCTCCCCTGATTCCCAACATTCAAACATGTTATCTACTTTCCCTGGTTACTGCCATGCTAGCCTTATTCGGACTAGGCATATTTTTGGGGAAGACATCCGGTCGCAGCCTGGTCGGGTACGGGGTGCGGACAGTGATCGCCGGCATCGTCGCTATCGGAATCAACATCCTGCTGCCGCTGGAATGATAGGAT
Source organism: uncultured Anaerolineales bacterium (assembly GCA_964643875.1). GTDB lineage: Bacteria > Chloroflexota > Anaerolineae > B4-G1 > B4-G1 > CAZXVB01. The sequence continues at coordinate 2,159 of CAZXVB010000330.1, forward strand.
TTCGACAAACGCCGGTGGGCAATCCCTCTCTTGACCCCCGGCTTGCCTTTGTTATAATCAGTACTTGAGAATTTCGGTGCTGGAGATGCTGACAGACTACAAAGCCTGACCCACGGCTTAGTTTTCCCAGGTACATAATGCCCGTGCCGCTTGGGGAGGTGTGTAGGTAAAAATTGCGGAGCGGAACAACACGCACCGACAGACTCACTACCCGACACTTCGACCCTCCCGCAGGTTCAGAAGCGGTTTAGGGGCATTTTGTGCCCTGATGTGGGGCTATACACGTGCAACTGACGTAATTTCAAACCTGCGGGAGGGTTACCGATCAATATGTCGGGTAGTGAAACCGACAGATATTTATGCTCGCGAAGTCAACTCGCGTGAATTGAGAAGAAATGCTGGAACAACTGGAAAAGATCGAAGAACGATACGAAGAACTGACGCGCTTGATGGGCGATCCTGACGTGGCTCAGAATTACGAGCGCGTGGCCGAATACGCTAAAGAGCGAGCCGACCTGGAAGAAATCGTCCAGACATATCACGACTACAAAGCGGTTATGGAGGAACTGACCGGAGCCAGAAGCTTGCTCGAAGAGGAAGAAAGCGATCCGGAACTGCGAGCATTGGCAGAAACGGAGATCACCCGACTAGAGAAGCAACTGGAGGAGATGGAAAGCCGCCTCTGGAAAATGTTGATCCCCAAAGATCCACGTGACAGTAAGGACGTCATCGTGGAGATCCGGGCCGGCGCCGGTGGAGACGAGGCCGGTCTCTTCGCCGCTGACCTCTACCGTATGTACACCCGCTACGCCGAGCGTCAGGGCTGGAAGACCGAACTCCTGAGCGCCCATCCCACAGGGGTGGGCGGGTACAAGGAAATCATCTTTAGTGTTCGCGGACAGGGTGCCTTCTCTCATTTTAAGTATGAGAGTGGTGTCCATCGCGTCCAGCGCGTGCCGATCACTGAATCCTCCGGCCGGATACACACTTCGACCGCCACCGTGGCGGTGCTGCCGGAAGCGGACGAAGTCGAGGTCCACATAGACCCAAACGATCTGACCATCGAGGCCTACGGCTCCTCCGGGCCAGGTGGACAGCATATGCAGAAGAACGCTACGGCGATCCGCATCGTCCACAAGCCCACCGGCATGGTCGTGACGTGTGAAAGCGAGCGCTCTCAGACCCAGAATAAACTGCGCGCCCTGTCCATCTTGCGGGCACGGCTCTACGAACAGGAACGTCGAAAACAAGAAGCCTCTCTGGCCGAGAACCGCCGCTCTCAAGTCGGCAGCGGCGAACGGAGCGAGAAGATCCGCACATACAATTTCCCCCAAAATCGGGTTACCGATCATCGTGTCGGGCTTACGACCCATCAGTTGAACAATGTCTTGGATGGTGACATCGAAGAATTCATCGCCGCTCTCCAGGCCCATGAACAAGCCCGGAGAATAGAGGAAATGGTGACATCCGAAGATTAGTGCCCATACCTCAGTGGGGCGAAAGTTAGCCGTCATCGTATGGTGTGCTGCTTATATTATTTGGGTGTGTTTCAACTGAGTTGGAGACCCTCCCGCAGGTTGAACTCAAAGGC
>CAZXVB010000331.1:0-3742 GCA_964643875.1 uncultured Anaerolineales bacterium
CAAGTGTAAACGAAAACCTGGGCGCAATCTACGACTGCGCCCAGGTTGTACGCTCCGGCATCGAGAGTAAGATGCCCCTCTACGCCAGACCAGCCGCCTTACGCAACAGATCGGCCTTGTCGGTTCGCTCCCATGGAGCATCTATGTCGTCGCGGCCAAAGTGGCCGTAGGCTGCCGTTTTCCGATAGATGGGCCGACGCAAGTCCAGGTCCCGGATAATCGCGGCTGGCCGCATATCGAAGTGCTCCCGAATCAAACGGACGATCTCGTCGTCTGGTATCTGTCCTGTGCCAAACGTCTCCACGGCCAGCGAAAGAGGATGAGCTACCCCGATGGCATAGGAGACCTGGAGTTCAATACGGTCGGCGATGCCGGCAGCAACCAGGTTCTTGGCCACGTAACGAGCCATATACGTGGCGGAGCGGTCCACCTTCGTGGGGTCCTTGCCGGAGAAGCAACCACCGCCGTGACGAGCGACGCCACCATACGTATCCACGATGATCTTGCGCCCCGTCAGGCCACTGTCGGCTATGGGGCCGCCGGCCACGAAGCGGCCGGTCGGATTGACGTAGATCTTGGTGTCGTCGTCGAGGAGTTCAGCCGGCACGACGTATTCGATCACGTGCTCAATCACGTCGGCGCGGATCTGCTCCTGGGGAATTCCGGGCGCATGCTGGGTGCTGATCAGGACGGTATCTACCCGCTTGGGCTTCCCATAAGCGTACTCGACCGTCACCTGGGATTTGCCGTCCGGGCGCAGGTAACTCAACAGGTCCGTCTTGCGAACTTCGGCCAGGCGTCGGCACAGTTTGTGGGCCAACATAATGCTGAGCGGCATCAGCTCCGGTGTTTCATTGCAGGCAAACCCAACCATCATCCCCTGGTCGCCGGCTCCAATGGCCTCGATGGCCTCATCGGACATTTCTCCCGTCTTGGCCTCCAGGGCTTTGTCCACCCCCAGGGCAATGTCGGCAGACTGTTCCTTGATGCTGACGATTACGCCACACGTGTCCGCATCGAAGCCATACTTGGCCCGCGTATAGCCAATGTCCCGCACCACGTCCCGCACCAAGCTACCGATGTCCACGTAGGTACTGGTGGTGATCTCTCCGATGACAACCACCAGACCGGTCGTCACGCTGACATCGCACGCCACACGGGCATCGGGGTCATCGGCGATGATGGCGTCCAACACCGCGTCGGAGATTTGGTCACAAACTTTGTCAGGGTGCCCTTCGGTCACCGACTCCGAGGTGAAAAAGTATTGCGGCGATGTCATAAACGTTGTATTACTGTTGCTCATACGTTCCTCCTAAAAAATATAGTTACACAACATCTAGCAACTCTCCGTAGACTGGCGGGAGAAGTGACCGATGGCCAATGTGCACTCTATCGGCGCGCTCAATCGAAAACCCCTCCTCGCAAGACGAGAAGGGGCTTCAGTGTATTGACCACCTCTCATCTTCCAGAAAAACTTCTGCCGGAATTGGCACCATGGGCGGGTCGCTGGCCAATCATACGAGGCCGGATGCCCAACCCGGTTGCCGAGGCTTCACAGGGCCGGTCCCTCCACCTCTCTGGATAAGAGTGTCTCCGGAGTATCCGATTGTGCCGAGATGATACCACAAAGAGCGCAAGCTGTCAACCGCTGGTGATTCCCCACAAATGCAAGGGGTCTCATTACCTGACATTTTGGCCCTCTTACCAACCGGGCACACAGCGCTGCTGCTTGTGCTATGGGGGAAAGTCTGGTATGATGTCCCCGTGTCTCGGTCACGCTATCTGTCTATCCTGATCATCGCGGGAGTCCTCGCTGTGGGCCTGGGACTGTTGGTTTTGCCGACCCTCATCCGGGCCTTACCGGGCCGGTACGCCTACTACCTCCCAGAGCCGTTCCAGGCATGGCGCCATCAGCCGCACCCCGACATACTGCCCACCCCCATTTCGTCCCCCATCGCAGTGACGACCGCCCCACCGCTCTCCCCAACCCTGCCGCCAACTGAGCCTCCCAAACAACCAACCGACACACCAACCGCCTCCCCCACTACTATTCCCACTCCCATTCCAACAGCGACTCCCTTACCTCCGCCGGTTCGTTTCGCGCTGGAAGGTGTGCGCCACGAACATCAGGGCTGGAACAACTGCGGGCCAACCACATTGGCAATGGCCCTCTCATACTGGGGACGCTCCGAAACCCAATACGACGTCGCCCCGGTGCTCAAACCCGATCCAGAGGACAAGAACGTAAGCCTGTGGGAGATGGAAAATTATGTGCACGAATTGGGGTTGGGGGGGATCACGCGAGTCGGAGGTTCCTTGGAAACGCTCCAAGCCCTGGTGCGGGCCGGGTTCCCGGTGATCGTGGAAACTTGGTACGTGCGCGAGGCAACCGACCAGATGGGACATTACCGGCTGGTCGTTGGGTATGACGATGGACAAGCCCAGTTCGTGACGTATGACTCGCTCCACGGGCCGGACGTCCCTGTGGGGTATCGTGAGATGGACGAGTTGTGGCGGGTGTTCAACCGGGCCTACCTGGTGGTTTATCCTCTGGAAAAATGGGGTCTTCTGAGTGCAGTCCTGGGTGATACCGTTTACGACTCCCTGATGTATGCAGAGGCATTGGCAACGGCTTACGACGAACTCGGTCATCCACCGGCTGCCTGTGTTGCCTATGCCGACTGCGCCGACTGGGAGGCATTCTCGTGGTTCAACATCGGTTCTAGCTTGACCTCGTTGGGGCGGCACACCGAAGCTGCGCCAGCATACGACCAGGCACGCAAGGCAGGCTTGCCTTACCGGATGCTGTGGTATCAGTTCGGGCCGTACGAGAGCTATTACGCCGTTGGCCGCTATCAGGATGTGATCGTGTTGACCGATGCTACTCTGGCTACCGCTGCCAATCTGGAGGAGTCGTACTACTGGCGGGGTATGGCCCGGCTGGCGCTGGGCGACCGGGCGGGAGCGATGGCCGATTTCGAGGCCGCACTGCATTACCATCCAGGGTGGCTTCCGGCCTCGGACGCCCTGGCCGGATTGAGAGAATGAGAAAAAAAGGAGTGAAAACAGCCCTATGCGTGTACAGATCAACCAGACAATCCTTGAGCTAATTGAGGGTGACATCACAACGCTGGATACCGACGCGATTGTCAACGCAGCCAACGAACAGTTGGCCCACGGCGGCGGTGTGGCCGGCGCCATCGCTCGGCGGGGCGGTCCCACCATCCAACGGGAAAGCAACGAGTGGATTCAGCGCCACGGGCGGGTCCCGACCGGCTCGGCCGCCATCACCTCTGGTGGGCGGTTGAAAGCACGCTACGTGATCCACGCTGTCGGCCCCGTCTACAGCGCGACTTCGCGACCGGCCGAATTGCTGGCCTCGGCCGTCAGGTCGGCGCTTCATCTGGCCGACGAACACCACCTGAAGTCCATCGCCCTGCCGGCCATCAGCGCCGGCATCTTCGGTTATCCTATGGCCGAGGCCGCCCAGGTAATGTTACAAACGACCATCAAGTACCTGCGTCAGTCTAAGACCACCGGTCTAGAGCGCGTCGTCTTTTGCCTGTACGGACGGAAAGCTTACGAAGCCTTCGTCCGGGAACTGACAGCCCAGGTCGAAGCAAGGCACTGAGCCACTTTCCGACACACCGTCGTTTCTCAGGAACACCCTCCCGAAAAATCACTTCCGTAGCCGCGCATCCCTATGCGCGGCGGATGGCATAGGGATGCCATCCTACTTTTC
>CAZXVB010000332.1:0-3734 GCA_964643875.1 uncultured Anaerolineales bacterium
CCACATCGAGTTCCACGAAGAACGCGCCTCCGAGATCGCCACAGAGATCGTGCGCACCGCCGTGGAGAACTATCGCTTCCGCAAAGCCGACATGGTACACATCCCAGATGAAAAGATGGAGTGCATGGTCGGCTTTAGCGTGGAGGCCATCGTGGCCGCGCTGGGTGGCACACTCGACCCGCTGCTGGGAGCCATCAAGAGCGGGGCGATCAAAGGCATCGGCGCGGTGGTCGGCTGCAACAACCCCAAGATCAAGCACGACTACGGCCACGTCAGGCTGCTCGAGGAACTGATCAAGAACGATGTATTGATAGTGACGACGGGCTGCAACGCTATCGCCGCAGCCAAGGCCGGGCTGATGTTGCCGGAGGCGGCTGAGCAGTGCGGCGAAGGGCTAAAGGGTGTCTGCCAGGCGCTGGGCATCCCGCCGGTGCTGCACATGGGCTCCTGTGTGGATATCAGCCGCATTCTGGTGGCCTGCGCAGCCATCGCCAACGCACTGGGCGTGGACATCAGCGATCTGCCGGCGGCTGGCGCAGCCCCGGAGTGGATGAGCGAGAAGGCGGTCAGCATCGGCGCCTATGTCATCTCCTCCGGTGTCTTTACCGTGCTGGGTACTGTGCCCCCGGTGCTGGGCAGCCCTGTCGTGACAGAGTTGCTGACTAAGGGCGCGAACGATGTCATTGGCGCCGTCTTCGCCGTCGAACCTGATCCTTTCAAGGCAGCGGCATTGATGATCGCACATATCGAGGAAAAGCGAGTCGCGTTGGGAATCTAATCTGACCAGGAGCGACGTGCTTTGGAGGTGCGTCGCTCCTGCACTGGGAGGTGCTTATGCCACTCATACCACAACCGCTGCCCCTTGCGGGTGGCGTACTGTTGGATAAGTTGCATGCCATCAACGCAGAGTACGGTTACCTCCCGGAGCCTGCCCTGCGTGCCGCTGCTGAGGAGTTGGGCGTCCCGCTGAGTCAGATCTACAGTACGGCCAGCTTTTACGCCAGTTTCAGCTTTGAGCCGCGCGGACGCCATACGATCCGCGTCTGCCAGGGGACGGCCTGCTACATCCGGGGCGGCGACCGGATTCTGGAGAAGCTGATCACTATGTTGGGGGTCGAGCCGGGGGGCACGGACGACGACCGACTCTTCACGTTGGAAACGGTCTACTGCGTCGGCTCGTGCAGTATGGCCCCCGTGGTGCGGATAGATGGTGATACCTATGGCCGACTGAAGGCTGAGCACTTGCCTCGTATCCTCAGAAAGTATCGGTCGCTTGAGTCGGTCGGGGAAGAGGAGCAAGGGCAATGAGAGTGCATACTCGCTCTGATCTGGAATCGCTGGGCGCCGTGGGATTGGCTGCCATCTATCCATCCAGGTTGAAGGTCAGCGTGGGGATGGCGACCTGTGGACTGGCTGCGGGGGCGGAAGCCGTCTATCGCACCTTGCACGACGAAGCGCTGGCATATGGCCTCGATATGACCCTTGTCTCGACCGGTTGTCTTGGTTACTGTCAGGTCGAGCCGCTCGTGGACGTGCGCATGCCGGGCCGGGGACGTGTGCTCTACGCCCGCGTGACGCCGGAGCGTGCCCGTGAACTGATCGCGGCGTTGGCGACCGGCGAACTGCCGGCCGAGGGTGCGCTGGCCACGATCCCGGAGGAAGGTCTGCCCCCCGTGGAAGGTCTTCCCTCTCTCGAAGAGTTGCCTTTTTATGCCAAGCAACACAAGGTGATTCTGCGCAACAGTGGATGGATCGCCCCGACAAAGCTGGAGGAATACGTCGCTCAAGGTGGATACGGGGGACTGGCACGCGCTTTGGAACTGCCGCCTCAGGCCGTGGTGGATGAGGTCACGCGCTCCGGGTTGCGTGGGCGAGGTGGGGGGGGATTCCCTACCGGTCGCAAGTGGCAGACCTGCCGGGATGCGCCGGGAGCGCCCAGGTACATCATCTGCAACGGCGATGAGGGTGACCCAGGGGCGTATATGGACCGCACCGTGTTGGAGAGCGACCCGTACAGTGTCATCGAAGGAATGGTCATTGGAGGATATGCAGTCGGGGCACACGAGGGGTACGTCTACGTGCGGGACGAGTACCCGCTGGCCGTGGAGCGCGTAACCCAGGCCGTCTCCCGGGCCGAAGAAGTCGGCCTGCTAGGAAAGAATATCCTTGGCTCTGGGTTTGACTTTGCCGTCCGGGTGGTGCGCGGGGCTGGGGCCTTCGTGTGTGGAGAGGAGACGGCTCTCATTGCTTCTATCGAAGGCGGGATGGGGGAGCCGCGCCCCAAACCTCCCTATCCGGCGCTCCAGGGGTTGTGGGGGTGTCCCACTGTCATCAACAACGTCAAGACGTGGGCCTCTGTCTCGGCCATCCTGGCGCATGGCGCCGACTGGTATCAGGCCATCGGTGTGGAGGGAAATACTGGCACGGTCGTCTTTTCCCTGGTAGGCAAGGTAGCCAACACCGGCCTGGTCGAAGTGCCTTTGGGGATTACGCTGCACGAGATGATTTACGAAATCGGCGGCGGTGGACGGGACGGCAAGGCGGTGAAAGCAGTGCAGACCGGTGGGCCGTCCGGTGGCTGTCTGCCGGCTCGTCTGTTCCACCTGCCAATTGACTATGAGACGTTGACCGAGGCGGGTTCCATCATGGGGTCTGGCGGTATGGTGGTGATGGATGAGGATACCTGTATGGTGGACGTGGCCCGCTACTTCCTCCGCTTCACCATGGATGAGTCGTGTGGCAAATGTACGCCCTGCCGAGAGGGAACCCGCCATATGTATCGTATCCTCACCCGCATTGTCGAGGGGCAGGGGACGCCGGAGGACATCGTGCTCCTGGAACAGATAGCCACGTGGGTCAAAGGGGCTGCACTGTGTGGGCTGGGCCAGACGGCCCCCAACCCGGTGCTCTCCACGTTGCGCTACTTCCGCGATGAGTACGAGGCCCACGTGCGAGAACGCCGTTGCCCGGCCGGCGTATGCCGCGCGTTGATTCAGCTCGTGATCCGCTCGGAGCTGTGCATCGGTTGCGGCATCTGTAAGCGGGAGTGTCCGGTCGGCGCCATCAGTGGGCAGAACAAAAAGCCGCATGTCATTGACCCCTCGTTGTGCACGCGCTGTCGCCTGTGCCACGACGCTTGCCCTGAAGGGGCTATCGAAATCGTGAGGTGATGCCGATGGTAGAGTTGACCGTAAACGGATGTCCCGTCAGGATGCCGGTCGGCGCAACCCTGTTGGAGGCTGTACAGGCCGCTGGAGTCGAATTGCCGACGCTTTGCTATCACCCGGGCCTGAGTCCGTATGGCGCTTGCCGGTTGTGTATGGTGATGATCACCCGGCCCCGCCGCGCCCTGGTCGCTTCCTGCACCTATCCGGTGGAAGACGGATTGGCGGTGGAGACGGAAGCCCCGGAGGCGGTCACGGCCCGTCGGCTGGCGTTAGAGTCCCTTTTGAGCCGCTGCCCGCAATCCGATGTGATCAGGGAGATGGCCGCCAATGAAGGTGTGACTACTTCCCGCTTTGGTGCACCTCCGCCGGAGCGGGCAGACGAGTTGTGCGTGTTGTGTGGGTTGTGTGTCCGCGTCTGTCGTGAGGCCATCGGCGCGGCGGCTATCTCCTTCATCGGGCGAGGGATGGAGCGCAGAGTGGGCACGCCTTTCGACGTTCAGTCTGACGCCTGTATCGGTTGCGGAGCCTGCGCTGAAATATGCCCCACCGGCGCGATCCAGATCGAGG
>CAZXVB010000333.1:0-3734 GCA_964643875.1 uncultured Anaerolineales bacterium
CCGGGGCTTTCTCCTCCGGCGGACGTTGGAACTGCCGGTAGACCATCCGGTTGCTAGGCAAGCGGACGATGGTAACCAGATTCCGGTGGGAGACCACCGCTCCCAAATATGTCCGCCCACTGTACCCGCTGTCTGCTACCTGGACGCACAACCCATCCCGAAAGGGCAAGGTCTCATCTGTCATCAGCGCGGCGATCTGTTGTCCCCCTACTTGAGCGGCTGTTTCGGTGCTGGACACCCGGCGTACAATCAGTGGGACGATCCAACAGTGGGACGATCCAAGGCGGGGATTGCGCAGTGGCTTTCTCCGGCAGATAACTCAAAACCGAGTAATCGTGCCCGATTGTGACCGGCTTGTTCCCTTTGATAGCGTTGGGCTGATGCACAAAAGTGCGGTCTGCCAAAGTGCGGGCGAAGCGCCGGGACAAGTAGGTCACGTCCGTGCCAAACAGCCAAAACTTGCGCTGGCGCGGGGCGGGTATGAATGGGGCAATCAGCCGCAAGATTGCCCGTTCATGCTCCCGACGTTCCTGGGCTTCCTTCTCAGGCCGGGAGGCTGCAAAGAAGTGTGCGATGCCATCAAACACGCTGCTATACCCCCGGCGGAAGAGCGGGCTGAGGCTCAGTTCCACCACCGAGCGGGCATGGGTGTTGCTCGCCAGAGCATCGAGCAATTCCATCAGGGCATCGGCGCGGTGGAGAAAGAGAACGTACAGGTTGCACCGAAACTGCTGTAGCCGGGCTACCGCTTCGGCGGTGACGGGGTCAAGACTGTGACCGAGTGATTCCGGTTGGAGAGTGTGCGCTTGAGTATCCATACCGCAAGTATGCCACATATCTCCGTTTGAGTCCAGTCGAACGCCTGACCCCAGATTGTCCAAAGTCCAATATACAACAATTCTATTGTAACACAACTCAATGGATAGACAAGGAGTAGACCGACGCGCCGGGGGTGGACCGTGCCGTTGTGCTGGGAGAGTGCTGCGAGAGGCCATCCGGCACGGTATCACTAACGGATGACGGTCGTCTCGGTCGCGCCCAGGTTGGTGACGGTGAGGACGTAGGTGCGACCGGGTCGGCCACTCTGTTCCCGACCCAAGTCTTCCCGTTTCGGCGAAAGTACTTGCTCATACACCCGGATGTGCCTGACTTGACGGGTTGACGCACCGACTATGTAGGGTATACTTACACCACCAGCAATCTGGAGGTGATAATGATTCAGCGGGATAGCGCAATTCCACGGGTCTTGGAGTTATATCTTCAACTCTCCCAATACCCGATCCTGGCTCACCACATTCGGGAACGGATGCGGGAGGAGTTGTTCGCCAGAGGGGTAATCCAGCCGGAGCAATTCGAGCAGGAAGTGCGACAGAAAGCAATTCTCTCTCAACAACGAGAGGGACTGTCGGATCCTTTTGGCCAAGAGTCCGCTGAGGTATGGTCCGAGCGTCTCGTGCAGATTCGAGACCACCTTACCGATTTCTACTTTGCATATAATCTACCCGATTCCCTGTTCGACGAGATCGTCCGCCAGGTGTTGGACGAACGCAGCTCCGGGCAACGCACTATCTTGCCATTCAACCCGGAGTTGGCCCCCTCGAACATGTTGTTGGCCCAGGCGCAAGAATACGCCGCACTGCCACCCGATCAAAAGCAACAGGTGACACACCATCTGGAAGAAATCACAGTTGTGTTGATCAAAAGTATGATCAGCGACCAGATGGATTTCGTTCGCCTGGCCAAGGAATTTCTGGAACCGGACGATTTTCAGGAGATCGAAAACCGCCGGATCGGCGCTGGCAAGATCGGGGGCAAGGCGGCCGGGATGATCCTGGCCCGGAAGATCTTGCTGCATGAGGACGATGCTTTCGACTCGGGGCTTGATTTCCGGGAGAAGGTGGTGATCCCGGATTCGTATTTCCTCGGGGCCAACGTGTTCTATGACTTTCATGCCTTCAATGAATTAGAGAGATTTATCAACCAAAAATACAAGTCTCAGGAGGAGATCCGGGGCGATTATGAGCACATCCGTGAGGTATATGTTCAGGGAAGGTTCCCGGAAAAGATCATGGCCCGTCTGCGCCATCTGTTGGCTTCGGTGGGCAAGTCTCCTATGATCGTTCGCTCCTCCAGTTTGCTGGAGGATAATTTTGGTTTTTCCTTCGCCGGGAAGTACGAAAGCTATTTTTGCCCCAATCAAGGTTCCGTGGAGGAAAACCTGGAGGAACTGCTTCGGGCCATCAGCCGTGTCTATGCCAGTGTGATCAGCCCCGACGCGTTACTATACCGCCGGAAGATGGGGCTGGTGGATTATGATGAGCGCATGGGAATCCTGATCCAAAAGGTCCAGGGCTTTCCATATCGGCACTTCTATTTCCCCACTCTGGCCGGCGTAGCCTTTAGCCGCAATCCGTTTCGCTGGAATCCGCGTATTCGCCCTGAAGATGGATTGCTACGGTTGGTGTATGGATTGGGCACACGGGCCGTGGATCGCGTAGGAAACGATTATCCCCGCATGGTGGCCCTGAGTCATCCACAGATGCGACCGGAAATTGGCGCACACGAGATCCGCAAATACTCTCAACACTACGTAGACCTGCTCGATCTCCAGGCCAATGCATTTCGACAGTTGCCCGTGGAGGATGTATTGCGACCGGATTACCCCTGGCTCTCGCTGCTGACCTCTGTAGACAAAGGGGACTATCTGCAGCCTATGTATGCTGGGGGCCTGATCGAGACCGGCCAGTTGGTGCTGACCTTTGACGGTCTACTCCAGAACCGTCGCTTTGTAGACATGATGCGGGGTATCCTGCGAAAGTTGGAACATTACTACGGTCGCCCGGTGGATGTCGAATTTACCGTGGAGATCACTGGCCAGCGCTCACCAGATTTCATTTTCCACCTGCTACAATGTCGTCCCTTGAGCCGCCAGGAATGGGGAGAGAGTATGCGCATCCCCAAGGACGTCCCGCCGGATGATGTCATCTTCCTGACGCGGCGGATGGTTCCCCAGGGGCGGGTACAGGCGATCCGGTATTTGGTATACGTAGACCAGGCCGCCTATCGGCGCCTGCCGAGTTACGAAGCCCGATTCGAGATCGCACGTGTGATTGGCCGCCTCAACCAACGGTTAAGTGAGGAGACGTTCATCCTGATGGGGCCTGGACGGTGGGGAACCTCCAACGTCGAGTTGGGCGTCAAAGTCACCTATGCAGACATCTACAACGCCCGCGCTCTGATCGAGATGTCCGGCATGGAAGAAAGCGATACGCTGGAACTGTCATACGGCACACATTTTTTCCAGGACCTGGTGGAATCACACATTTACCCCTTACCCCTCTATCTAAACGATCCGGACACCATCTTCAACCACTCGTTTTTCGAACGGGCTGAGAACAGTCTACCAGCCCTTTTGCCGGGGGGTGCCGCCTATGCCGACGTCGTGAAAGTGATAGATGTTCCGGCGGTGACCGGTGGTCGGTCGGTGGAGTTGGTGATGGATGGAGAAATGGAGGAAGCGCTGGCGTACCTCACCCGCGGATGATAGATGGGCTAGAGAGTTTGTCCTACGTTATACCATACACCACGATTCACTGCGGTGCTTCCAGTTAGCTCATTCTGTGTCCGGTTCAGAAAAAAGGGTCAACGTGGATTCGTGGGGGAAGCCAGCCTCCCGCAGGTTCATACGGGCTTGGCCGACGTAAAAACTGCGACAAACGGGACAGTTTACCAGA
>CAZXVB010000334.1:0-3723 GCA_964643875.1 uncultured Anaerolineales bacterium
TGCGGGAGGGTCAAAATGTCGGGTAGTGAGTTCAGGCCGACGGTTGAAACCGCGCTTGAGGAGCTAAAGCTGGCTGTCCACCTGCGTGGGCGCGCCTGTCCACGCAGGTAGGCGCTTGGCTGCAAGCCCTCCAGAGGCGATTCAATCGCTAAAGAAGTAGCCTGACCTGTAGAATCAGTATTTATCTGCGTTAATCTGCGTCCTAAAGAATATGTTTCAACGCTCTGCCTGGGGATGGCTGAGCAATTACCTCTAATATTATACTCGCTTTCGCGTTTTTCGAGAACTTTTAAGAACTTGTTTGCAGAGCAATCGCATTTAGGCCAGGAGGATTTTGAGTAAATATCTGCATCTCCGGAGTGTAAAAAATCCTGCTCGCACCATACCCCTCACATTTGTAGATAATCACCAGACTCACGCAGCCTGGACTATAACGCGAATTTGCGTTATAGTTGAAGGTATGAATAGCAATATGAACCTACGAGATGATTTCCTGCTCCGCCCGGACGTTGTTTTTCTTAACCATGGCTCCTTTGGGGCCTGTCCCCGACCGGTTTTCCAGGCCTACCAGGATTGGCAACTGACCCTAGAGCGTCAGCCAGTCGAATTCCTGGACCGGCGATTCGGCGATCTGATGGCCGAGGCCCGACAGGCTCTGGGCCGTTTCGTCGGTGCTTCTGCGGACAACCTGGTATACGTCGCCAATGCGACTACTGCCCTTAACATCGTGGCACGCTCTTTGCCCCTGGAACCAGGGGATGAGGTGCTTTCCAGCGATCACGAATACGGCGCTCTGGATCGCACCTGGCGTTTCATCTGCGCCAAACGGGGGGCGCGGTACGTCCGTCGGCCACTGCCAGTGCCGCTCCATTCTGCGGAACAGGCCGTAGAGGCGATCTGGTCAGGGGTGACGGATCGCACACGGGTGTTATTCATCAGCCACATTACGTCCCCGACGGCGATCATCCTTCCCATAGCCGATCTGATCCACAAGGCACGGGAAGCCGGTATCATCACCGTAATTGACGGCGCACACGCACCGGGACAGGTACCGCTGGCATTGGAGGCCCTGGGGGCTGACTTCTATGCCGGCAATGCTCACAAGTGGATGCTGGCCCCCAAGGGAGCGGCGTTCCTGTATGCCCGCCGTGAAGTACAACATCTGGTGGAACCGTTAGTCGTCAGTTGGGGATGGGAGAGCGAACGACCGGGACCTTCCCGCCTGGTAGATTATTGTGAATGGATGGGAACACGGGACATTGCTGCTTTCCTGGCGGTCCCGGCAGCTATTCGCTTTATGGAGGAACACAACTGGCCACAGGTGCGCCAAGCGTGCCACCGTCTACTCCGCTATGCCCGGCAGACCATCAGCGAATTGACCGGCTTGTCCCCGGTGACCCCGGATGACTCAGCGTGGTACGCCCAGATGGCCGCTTTTCCTCTCCCCTCGTGCGATGCAGAGTGGCTCAAGCGAACACTGTACGACGTGTACGGCGTCGAGGTCCCGATCACGTTCTGGAACAGCCAACCGTTCGTTCGGGTCTCCATCCAGGGATACAACAGTCGAAGTGATGTGGACGCTCTGGTGGCAGCCCTGGGGGAGCTGCTCTGAAAACAGCCCGGCCCGGACACAGGTTTGAAACCTGCGGCCGGGAGTCCGACTTTTCGTCCCCGGCGGGGTGCCAGGGAACATAGCGACTGCTCCAGGCTTAGAGCCTGGCCGAAAAATCGCTCCCGTAGCCGCGCATCCCTATGAACAGTGGATGACATAGGATTGCCATCCTACTTTTCGGATAGATTCTTGAAAAAAGAGGTGAAATGTCGCGATTTTCGGCTATGGGCTTGACTTTTAGTCTGTGTGGGGTATGATTATCCCAATTGGCAGCCTGGCAGGAGCAAGAATATCGCCAAGCCGTTACGTGAACGCAACAGGGAGGAAAATCAATGCGGATTCTCATTACCGGTGGCGCCGGCTTCATCGGTTCCAACCTCGTGGACGTACTGATGGCGCGAGGGCACGAAATCACCGTCCTGGACAATTTATCCGTTGGAAAAGCCAGTAACATCGAACATCATTTGGAAAGTGACCGATTCCACTTTGTCAATGATTCGATTCTCAACGAGAGAACGTTGGAACGTCTAATCCGTCAGGCGGACCTGATCTATCACCTGGCGGCCGTCGTGGGGGTCAAATACGTCGTGGACGATCCTCTGATGGCGATCATCACCAATGTGCGGGGCACCGAGAATGTCCTTGAACTGGCCTTCAAATACTGGGTGCGAACTGTGATCGCTTCCAGTTCTGAAATCTACGGCAAGTCCACCGCCGTGCCCCTTCAAGAGGATAGCGACCGTCTATTGGGGCCGACTACCGTCGGGCGCTGGTCCTACTCTGATGCCAAAGCGATTGACGAGTACTTCGCCCTGGCATACGCCAAAAAAGGGCTGCCGGTCTCGGTGGTGCGGTATTTCAATGCCTATGGCCCCCGTCTAGACCCATTGGGATACGGCAGCGTGATCGCCAAATTTATGACCCAGGCCCTGCGGGGGGAGCCGTTGACGGTGTACGACAATGGAAAACAGACCCGATGTTTTACATACGTCGGCGATACCATCGAGGGCACCATCCGGGCGGCGACGGTGAAAGAGGCTGTTGGCCAGGTATTCAACATCGGCTCCAACCGCGAGAGCTCTATCATCGAACTAGCCAGATTGATCCGTGAATTGACCGGGACAACATCCGAGATAGCCCATATTCCATACGAGGTTGCCTATGGGAAACAGTTCGAGGAAACGCGCCGCCGCGTACCCGACATAACCCGTGCCAGGGAAATCCTTGGCTTCGAAGCCCAGACGACGCTGGAAGAGGGACTGCCGAAAACGTTGGCCTGGTTCCGAGATTCGGCAAGCTGGACAGATTGAAAACAGGTGGATCGAAATGAATTCGACGAAATTGAGCTTATTTTGTGATCGTGCATTGGAAATTGGGTGGTTGTTGGCCGTCATCATCACACCGTTGTTCTTCAATGTCTATTCCAGCCGGGTGTTTGAGCCGGACAAGTTAACGACTTTGCGAACGGTCGCCCTGGTGATGGCGGTGCTCTGGGTCGTGAAATACATCGAGGACCGTAGCAGCGGAGAGTACAAGGCTGAGATCAGTTGGCGAACGCCCCTGGTATTGCCGACCTTGCTGATGGTGGTGGTGTACCTGCTGAGCACAGCGCTCTCGGTGACTCCAATGGTCAGTTTGATGGGCTCGTACCAGCGGCTGCAGGGGACGTACACGACGTTGGCGTACGTGGTCGTGTTCCTCGTCATCCTCCAGGGGATGCGCACCCGCGAACAGTTGGAGCGTTTGATCACCGTGGTGATCCTCAACAGCCTCCCTATCTCGCTCTACGGGCTGGTTCAGCGCAACAAGCTGGACCCCCTGCCGTGGGGCGGCGACGTAACCCGACGGGTCGCTTCCAATATGGGCAACGCAATCTTTGTGGCCGCGTACCTGATCATGGCCGTGCCGCCCACATTGACTCGCATCGTCCAGGCGTTCCAGTCCATTCTGACCGACGAAGAGGCCGACGCTACGGATATTCCCCGGGCGGCGACATACATCTTCATCCTGCTGGTGCAATTGATCACCATCTTCTACACCCAGAGTCGAGGGCCTTTGATGGGACTATTGTTTGGGCTGGGGTTCTGGATGTTCCTGGGATTGCTTTTGCT
>CAZXVB010000335.1:0-3708 GCA_964643875.1 uncultured Anaerolineales bacterium
GTTCAGAAGCGGTTTGGAGGCATTTTGTGCCCTGATGTGAAGCTATACACGAACCTGCGGGAGGGTTACCGATCAATATATCGGGTAGTGAATCCAGAGGTATACCTTACCCTGATGAGGCTCCCTCGCTCCCTCTAGACCATTGACAGGCCACGCGAGTATATTATAATCGCTTTGCTACTACTCAGGTTGCCAGGCGTAGCGATTGAGATCGCCTACCACACAGGTGGACAGCCAGCTTTAGCTCCTCAGGCGCGGTTTCAACCGCCTGAGGAGTAACATCGCTTTGGAGCTTGGTATGCAAATCGGCATAGACGCCCGTATCGTTCACTATGCTCGCGGAGGCATCAGCAATTACGTACTCCGATTGTTGCCGGCGCTGGCCGCGCAGGATCGAACGACGGAGTACATCGTTTTCCACAGCCGCAAAGACCGGGAGCCGGCCCGCTACCGACCGGGCACCAATTTCTGTCCCGTTCCTTGTTGGACGCCCTCTCACCACCGTTGGGAACGATGGGCGCTCAGCGTCGAGGTAGCGCGGGTGCGACCGGACCTGCTCCACACGACGGATTTCATTCCCCCGCTGGGTGGCTATCGCCGCCTGGTGATCACCGTCCACGACCTGACGTTTCTCCACTATCCCCAATTCCTGACTGCCGAGAGTTTCCGCTACTACAATCGGCAGATCGCCTGGGCCGTACAACGGGCCGATCATATCCTGACGGATTCCTACGCCAGCCGCGATGATCTGGTGAATATGTTGGCCGTGCCAAAAGATAAGATCACCGTGGTCCACCTGGCTGCTGATCCGATGTTTCGTCCGCTCTCCCCCGATTATGCCCGTTCGGTGGCAGCACGCTACGACCTCCGGCCGGGGTTCCTGCTGTGTGTGGGGACGCTGGAGCCGCGTAAGAACGTGCCGGGATTGCTGCAGGCCTATCGAATGTTGCTGGATGCTCAGGTAACGTCCGCTCCCCTGGTCATCGTGGGAGGGAAGGGGTGGCTGTATCACGAGATATTCGAGCGTATAACTGTCCTGCGGTTGACAGAACACGTCCGTTTCCTCCACAACGTGCCGGACGAGGATTTGCCCGGCCTGTACAACGCTGCGGCGCTCCTCACCACGCCATCGTTCTACGAGGGATTTGGTCTGCCGGCACTGGAAGCGATGGCCTGTGGGACGCCGGTCGTAGTCTCGAATCGCTCTTCGTTGCCGGAAGTGGTGGGGGAAGCCGGGTTGTTGACGGACCCCGATGACCCAACCGCCATCGCCGACGAATTGGCCCGTGTGCTGACCGATGCCTCTTTGCGGGAGCGGCTACGCGCAAAAGGGCTGGCCCAGGCGGCTCGTTTTTCGTGGGAACGAGCCGCCAGGGAGACCCTGGTTGTCTACCGAAGCGTATTGTGACGTATTGCCGTATTGCAATGAAGATTTTGTTTCTTACACCTCAGACTCCTTACCCCCCTCGGCAAGGGGCTGCTCTACGCAACTGGGGGCTTATTTCCCAGTTGATGTCCCGCCACGAGATCACTGTGTTGACTTTTTCATCTCCCTCATCCCGAACGACCGAAGAAGGTACTCGGTCGGTGGACACCTCAGACCAATTGCGGGCACGTTGGGAACTGCTCTCCGTGCCATTGCCCGTTCGCTCATGGCGGGATCGGTTGCGGGATATGCTCACCACTCGCCAACCCGATATGGCTCTCCGGTTGGTATCGGAAACGTATGCCCATCGGCTGACGGATCTGCTCTCCCGACGGCGGTTCGACATTGCTCTCATCGGAGGGATCGAGATGGCCCCCTATCTCGATATTCTGATGGCAGCCCGTCCCCTCCGTCCCCGGATTCTGTTCGACGACCTGAACTGCGAGTTTCTCCTCCAGAAGCGGGCGTTCCTCACCGACTTGCGTTCTCCCATCCATTGGGCCGGCGCGGCGTACTCGTGGGTTCAATGGCACAGACTGCGCCAGTATGAAGCCGCGGTCTGTCGGCGGGCGGACCAGGTCATCGCCGTCTCCGGCGAGGACGCGGCCGCCTTACGCCGGCTGGTCCCTGGGCTGGACGTGGCCGTAATCCCCAACGGTGTGGATGCCCCGTCTTACCCATTCGTCCTTTCCCCGCCGGAATCGCATACCCTGGTCTTCACCGGGACGATGGACTTCCGGCCAAACGTGGACGCGATGTTGTGGTTTACGCGACACGTGTTCCCACGGATTCAGGCGGAGCACCCTGCAGTGCGCCTCGACATCGTTGGGCAGCGCCCTCATCGCCGGTTGGAGCGGCTGCGGAGAGACCCGGCCATCACGTTGACCGGCTGGGTAGAGGATGTGCGGCCTTACATCGCCTCGGCGGCCGTCTACATCGCGCCCTTACGCATTGGCGGCGGGACCCGGCTGAAGCTGTTGGAGGCAATGGCGATGGGGAAAGCCATCGTCTCCACGTCTCTGGGAGCGGAGGGATACCCCGTCTCTCACGGGCGGGAGCTGTGGTTAGCCGACTCCCCGACCGATTTTGCCTCGGCGGTGCTGGCTCTACTCCGCTTGCCACAGCGCCGGGAAGAGTTGGGGAGAGCGGCGCGCGCATTTGTGGAGAGCCGATACGACTGGCGTATCATCGTCCCACGCCTGGAAACCATCCTGCTATCATCTCACTGATTGGGCATAATGCCCGTGGCCGTTTGCGCTGACTGAAAGTCAGCCTGTAGGGCCTGCGGCCACTGGTCGGCCTGCGCCGACCAGCGCGTCGGCGTAGGCCGACGCGCGGCGCGAAGCGCCCAAAGAGGCCGATTTCAATCGGACGGCATCTTTTTGACAGTCTGCTGGCATTATGATAGTATTACAGGCAGTCATCCGCGTTGGGCCATCAGGATGACGGCGGTCCTATTTTCGAGGCCAGGAGGCCAACGGAATGGATGGAATCCCACCGAAGCAAATTAGCGCCCTGCTTTTTGACCTTGACGGCACGTTGATGGATACGGACGATCAAGCTGTCGAAAAGTTGGTCTCTCGATTGGCGCGTTTGCGCATCTCCGACCCTCAACGGACTGCCCGCCGTCTCATTATGGCGGCCGAGACACCCGGCAATCTGTTGATGACCGCTCTCGACATAGTGGGGTTGGACCGAGCCACGATGGAGTTTACCAACCGTCTTCGCAGGTGGCGGGGTTTGCAGGCTGCACCTAAGTTTCGCTTGATCGCGAATGGGGAAGAGATGCTGGCTGCCTTGTCTCCCCACTATCGCCTGGCCATCGTCACTACCCGTGGGCGGGATGAGGCCCAGGCGTTCCTCGATCAACACGGACTACATGCCTTTTTCGAGGTTATAATCACCCGTGAGAGTACCTGGCGGCTCAAGCCGCATCCTGCTCCGATCCGCCGGGCGGCCCAGGAGCTGGGTGTGCCGGTCACGGCGTGTGCGATGGTAGGCGATACAACGGTGGATATGCGCTCCGCTCGTCGTGCCAGAGCCTGGGCCATTGGGGTACTGTGCGGGTTCGGCGAGCGGGCCGAATTGGAACGGGCCGGTGCCCACATTGTTCTGGAACACACTGCTATGTTGCCATCCATTTTATCGGCAAGTACATCTTGAATAAAAAACTGTTGAGAGCTTTGAATTTGAAAACGAGAATAGGAGACAGATGAAAACATACCTCAAAATCCGTGTTTTTCTGCGTTAATCTGCGTCCCAGAAAAAGCGTGTCGGGTAAT
>CAZXVB010000336.1:0-3700 GCA_964643875.1 uncultured Anaerolineales bacterium
GGACAGCCGGACGAAGGCCCTCACAGGCGCGGTTTCAACCGCCTAGCCAGTTTAAATCAGGGCGGTCGTTAGACCGCCCTGATTAGAGACAAATATTCATCGTGAAAGCCTGATGACGCGATCGAGGAGTATTATTCATAGCAATTGCTTCTTCGGCAACAGGAGCGTTAGCGTAGTAGTCAACAAGATCATCAACAAGATCACCTAATCAAGATCGCTAACACATTAGCGATGTAAGTGGTTCCCTTGTATGGCCAGCAATCCGGCCAAATCACATCAAATTCGTGTTCATTTTAGCGGTTTTCTGAACGATGTCAAGGCCAGCCACCGCTTTACACGCCACCTGCGCTCCGCCATCACGGGGGCGGGTCAATTATGCCTTCTTGAACGTAGCGGACCACTTCACTGACCCGCAACCCCTTGAGTCCCATATCCGCCACTGTCCGTCCTCGTTCATAGTAATTCGTCCCGTGGATCACACAAGCCAGGCGGATCATGGCATCAATCGCCCACGTGTCCACGCCGAACTGCTTTCCCAACGAAACCAACGGGACCAGGCTGAAGGGTACGTCTTCGAATATGTACCGATGTCGCAGGTTACGAGGAGCCATAATTCCCCGATAGCCGGGATTAGCCTGGATGGCTTCGTATAGAGTATCCCCCTCTGCAGAATAGGCATCTTTCAGCCACCGGAGGGCCGGACGAGCCGACACCCCCAAAGCGGCTGCAATGGTGACTCGCTCCCTGTCCAAAACTTCCAGCACGTGGGCGGTGGAGCGTGTCACCCCATCCACGTAGAATTGGAAATTCCCCTTGGTCTGCTCAATCCATCCGGCATTGAGCAATGTCAGCGCGGGGTGAAAGATGGCCCCCATATTGTCCAGGCTGGTGTAAAGCACGTTGGGCGCCGGGATGAACTGGGGATAGGCCTCACACACGGTTTCCAGCACATGGCCGGTCGAGGTGGCCGGCAAGGCCGCCAGTGGAACCGTGTTCTTCCGTCGGAAGATCCGTGCCTGGGCCGGGCCAGTGCTCCGACTGGCAAAGACGAACGTACCGGCTTCGGCTACCATCACGTCTGCGTCACACCCCTGCTGTTGAAGGATATGCCGGAATTCCAAAGCGCCGCCGGTGCGCCCTGGATTGAGGATCACGATCTGACCATTCCGTAAGTAAGGGGCGCAACTGCGGGCCACGTCCCGATGGCCCGATGCAGGCAGCACGACCATAATCACGTCTGCATCTTCAAGTGCCTCGCCGATATCCGAAGTTACCAAGGCCAGTTGGCAACACCGAGAGTTGCCGCTTTCATATTCCAGGTCTATGGCCGCTCGGACGGCGATCTCCTGGATGCGCTCGGCCGTGCGGTTGTAGAGGGTCACCTGGAACCCTTTGGCCGCCAAGTCAGCAGCCATCGCCTTGCCTCCATGGCCGGCGCCGATGACGGTATATCGAACGCTCTTTGGGTTGACATAGCTCATTGAATCCTCCTATGACTTAAAGAAGATAGTGGGGTAGTCACTCTTGGAGTAGCCGACTCAACCGTTCCGCTTCCGAAAGGGCCTGGCCTGTGGCAACATCCACGGCCACGCATGCCCCACGTGGGTCTATGCGGGTGACGATCTCCCCACGGGCATACGGATTGGTGCGCAAATGAGGAGCATCCAGGATCCCCAGTGTGACCGCCTGGGTCAGTGTAACCGGATCGGTCAGCGGGTCCTCCCCTTCCGACGTGCCAAGGGAACGAATGGCTGCCAAGGTGACCTGTGCTTCCTGCAGCAACTCTTCCTTACGTTCCTGAACAACGGGGTCAGTGCACATATCTGGCTGCCCCCTCATAGCGTTTTCGATGGCCCGCCGGGCCAGCCGGCACGCCTCGATGACGTCTTCAGCTGTCGCAGCGTGGTGCGCCTCGGTGTGCCCCACGACATGGACGATGTGGGGCCGGAGGGCCATCTGAAGATAAACACTAGTTGCCAGATGTGCGCGCGCTGCGTCGGGGTCCAGAGGATAGCTCAACAACCCGGTGCGCGTCTGTCGCCAGATGCGAAAACGAGGCCCCTCCAATGGTGTGATTATTTCCAGGCAGGCTAACATTTTTGCCAGATCCATCCGGTCCGAGAGACCGGGCGGACTGTTAAACATCATCTGGGCAATGTAATCCTGTACCCCAAATGCGCGGGCGTTATAGGCCGAAAGGTACGCCGCGACCACGAAAATGACGTCCGGCGCATCGCGCATACCCCAGTGGTGTGGTTCGTTCAACTCGACTGGGATTCCCCGTTGCCCATACCAGGCCATCACCTGCTGATGTTCACGGATGGAGCCGGTCAGGTCCCACGGGCCGCGCCCGTCCATCTGGTTGAACCAAAAAATAGGGATGGCACACCAAGCGATGTGGATCGTCTCCACGTACATCTCTGCCAGCCGTAAAAAGTCATCGCTGCCGGAATAGGTGCGGAGCAGCGGAAAGTTTCCTCGCCGGCTGGCTGCATACAAGGAGCGATAATCATCAGGAGAACGAACCGGTACACCGCCCGCTCCTCGGCGACGGGGTTGTTGGCGTTCTGGATGGAAAAAGTTCTCCTGGGCGTCCTGGTCTATTCCCAGCGAAATGACGTCCAGCACCTGAGCTTCGGCGATCCGGACGATCCCCTCATGTGTAGCCTCCATCGTTGGCAAACCAAAATGGTGACGGAGGATCGGATAGGGTGATTTCCATCGGATGCGTTCTACCGTGGTTTGGGGAAAGTCGGACTCTTGTGCCCTCTCCGCCGTTTGACCCTTCAGATATGCCAACACGACTTCCGGTGCTTCTCCGCCCTCGAATACCCGCTCGAAGAAGCCGATAGATTTGGCCCGCTCGGCCAACGGTGGCGTACCGCCAAAGGCAAAGCGGACTCCCTGGGCGTGCAACTCATCGGCGGCCTCGGCAAAATCGGCCAACAGCCGCTCGCCGGTCTCCGGTGTCAAGCGGTATGAGACGCCGACGAGATCCGCCTGTTCTCGGCGGACTACGTCCAGCATCTCCTCAACAGAGACCGCTGGCCCTAAGAACACCGTCCGCCAGCCGGCCGACTGGGCCAGGCGGAGGAAGTTGAGCACACCAGCGACATGCACGCATTCTCCCAACGCACCGGCAACAACGGTCTTCATAGACTCCCTCCTGATCGCTCGTTACCTTGCAGCACGACTCACTACATCTGAACGCAGATGACGCGGATTCACCGCAGATTGACGCTGATTTGACCGGATTCGTATCGCTTCGCGCCGAAAACCCAAGAAAATCTGTGTTTCTCTGCGTTAATCTACGTCTACGGGAGCAATGTACAGCAATGCATAAATCCGTTCCTGATTGTTATGGGCGCGGCAGGCGTCCTCATCCTGCGGGAGGCTGGCTTACCCCACGAATCCACGTTGACCCAATTTTGGGAGGGTGGTCAGGAACAAATTTGCGATAGGCTGTACTTAGCCCGGTCGAGCGGACGTCATCTCCTCTGGCCAGACCCATAGAATAGGGACGGACATACAATTGGATGAATGGAAGGATACTACACAGTAGGTGATACGTCGCCTGGATGTATCTTATGGGAATTGGATATCCCTAACACGGAAATTATCTGAATTTTTTGGGGGTAGCCGAGGTCAATGCCATCGGCTACTACCCAGGTATTATCCAGGAACGAACTTACGGAAGGCT
>CAZXVB010000337.1:0-3699 GCA_964643875.1 uncultured Anaerolineales bacterium
TGCGGCTCCGCTGCATGTGAATGTGGTGCTCGACAATCGTGAGACGGGAGAAATCGTCGAGTCGGAGATATTCCTGGGCGATTTTCCGATTATGACGGAGAGTGGCACTTTCATCATCAATGGCACGGAGCGTGTCGTGGTCAGCCAGTTGATCCGTTCACCCGGTGTCTATTTCGATATGGAGGAGGATCGGGCCACGGGCCGTCGGTTGAGCACTGCTAAGATGATCCCCGATCGAGGGGTGTGGATGGAGTTCGAGACCCGCAAGTCTGATTACCTGACCATCAAGTTCAATCGCAAGCGGACGTTGCCGGTCACGATCTTCCTGCGTGCCCTGGCGGCGGTGAATGATGGCGTCGGGGGAGGTATAGAGACGGGTAGCGACGAAGAGCTGATGTCCTTGTTCCAAAACGCCGACACAAACCCCAACCATCAGTATATTGCGACCACGATCCGCCAGGAACCCGCGTGGGAACCAAAAGATGGTCGGACACTGGCCGAAGAGGCCCTGGTAGAATTCTACCGTCGTTTGCGACCGGGTGATCCTTCCACGTTGGAGAATGCCCGTGAATACCTCGAGGAGCAGTTGTTCGATCCGCGACGGTACAATTTGAAGCGGGTGGGGCGCTATAAACTCAACCAACGGCTAGGGTTGGATATAGATCCGGAGCATTGTTTGATAACCAAGCGGGACATCGTCGCTGTGATCGAACGGATGATCCGTATCAACAACGGGATTGTGGATGCGGACGATATTGATCACCTGGGTAACCGGCGGGTGAAGACGGTCGGGGAGTTGATCCAGAACAAACTGCGGATCGGTCTGCGCCGCATGGAGCGCCTGGTTGTTGAACGGATGTCCATCCGGGATTCCGATTCCCTCACGCCGGCTCATTTGATTAACATCCGTCCTGTGGTGGCGATCATCCGCCAGTTCTTTGGTTCCAGCCAATTATCGCAGTTTATGGAGCAAACCAATCCGTTGGCGGAATTGACTCATAAACGGACGCTTTCTGCCCTGGGGCCGGGTGGCTTGCGGCGTGAGCGGGCCGGCTTCGACGTGCGGGACGTGCACTACAGCCACTATGGCCGCATTTGCCCAATCGAGACGCCAGAAGGACCGAATATCGGCTTGATTGGCCGCCTGGCGACCCATGCGCGAGTGAATTCACTGGGTTTCGTCGAAACGCCGTATCGGAAAGTGATCCGGTCGGTGGAGCCGACGATGGAAGCTTTGACGGGGCACACACTGCGGGAACCGGTCGTTGATCCTGTCAGTGGGGAAGTCGTCGCCGAGGCCGGAGTGGAGGTAGATGAGGAGCTGGCCAGGCGAATTGCAGCCTTGAATCTGACCGAAGAAGTGGCCATAGTTCCTACTGTGACCGACGAGTTGGTATATCTTTCGGCGGATAAGGAGGATCGGTATACGATTGCCCAGGCCAATGCGCTTCTGGACGAGAAGGGGCATTTTGTGTATCCTCGTATCTCTGCCCGCCGGGCAGACCGTTTCCTCCATACCACGTCGGACAGAATTGATTACATTGACGTGGCTCCCTGTCAGATCGTTGGTGTCTCTGCTTCTCTGATCCCGTTCCTTGAGCATGACGATGCTAACCGGGCGTTGATGGGGTCAAACATGCAACGCCAGACCGTCCCCTTGATTAAACCAGAAGCCCCCATTGTCTCCACCGGAATGGAGTGGCGGGCAGCTCTCGATTCGGGGCAGGTATTGCTGGCAAAGGAGAGCGGAGAAGTGCTCAGCGTGAGTGGAGATCGGATAGTCGTGCGATATGCCGATGGTCTGCATACCTATCATCTGCACAAGTATCAACGCTCCAATCAGAGTACATGTATTGATCATCGGCCGGTGGTGTTCAAGGGCCAGCAAGTTGTCAAAGGACAGGTACTGGCGGATAGTTCCTCTACGGAGGGAGGGCATCTGGCATTGGGGCATAACGTGCTGTGTGCCTTTATGTCGTGGGGAGGGGGTAACTTTGAGGACGCGATCCTGATTAGTGAACGGCTGGTACGAGAGGACAAGTTCACCTCCATTCATATCGAAAAACACGAAATAGAGGCCCGTGACACCAAGCTTGGCCCCGAAGAGATCACGCGCGACATTCCCAACGTGGGGGATGAAGCTCTCAAGGACTTGGATGAGGATGGTATTGTGCGGATTGGGGCTGAAGTTGGCCCGTTGGACATCTTGGTTGGAAAGATCACGCCCAAGGGGGAGAAGGAATTGAGCCCGGAAGAGAAACTGTTGCGGGCGATCTTTGGTGAAAAGGCGCGAGAGGTGAAAGATTCGAGTTTGCGTCTGCCGCATGGTGAGCGGGGGAAAGTGGTGGACGTGAGAGTCTTCGATCGAGAGGAACACCGAGATATGAAGGTGGGCGTCGAAAAGATGGTGCGGGTCAGTGTGGCTCAAGCACGCAAGGTGACCGAGGGAGACAAGATGGCCGGTCGCCATGGAAACAAAGGTGTTATTTCCCGCGTGATGCCGATTGAGGATATGCCCTTCCTGCCGGATGGCACGCCGATTGACATTATTTTGAATCCACTGGGTGTGCCTGGTCGTATGAACATTGGACAGATTCTGGAGACACATCTGGGGTGGGCGGTTCATCGGCTGGGATTCCGCGCTGTTACGCCTGTCTTCGATGGGGCTAATGAGGACCAGGTGAGCGCGGAATTGGCGCGGGCCTGGTTGATCGATCGAGCCTGGGATGAGATCGGCGAGCGGGCTTGGGGATGGTTGAAGGGGCAACGGTATCCTCTGGAGACACTACAGGACGACGAGGAAGCCCGACGATTGTACATCGTGGCCTGGTTGGCGGAACGCGGATACGATGTGGACCAATTGATCACCGATCGTGTGTATGCGCGCCGGGCGGTGTTGCGGGAATGGTTGCTGGAACGCGACTATCAGCCAGATACCATTTTATCCTTCGAGGATGATACGCGTTCATTAGCCGAACGGACTGAAGTAGATAGAAATGCTGTGATTGCCTGTTTACGAGTTTGGTTGCAGGACCGAGGGCAGGATACCACCGATCTGGATGATGAGGCGGTGGAAACGTTGGCTACCCAGGTGAGTTTGTCATCCTCCGACCCACTACCTACGTTGGGCAAGGCCGTGCTGTATGATGGCAAGACAGGGGAGCCTTTCGACCGACCGATTACTGTGGGTATGATCTATATGATGAAGCTGGCCCATTTGGTGGAAGATAAAGTGCATGCTCGTTCGACCGGTCCCTATAGCCTGGTGACCCAGCAACCACTGGGAGGTAAGGCGCAATTCGGTGGTCAGCGGTTTGGCGAGATGGAGGTATGGGCGTTGGAGGCCTATGGGGCGGCGCATGCGCTGCAAGAGATGTTGACCATCAAGTCCGATGATGTCCACGGGCGTGTCAAGGCATACGAGGCCATTGTGAAAGGAGAGCCGGTTCAAGAACCTGGTGTACCGGCCTCTTTCAAGGTGTTGATCAAAGAGTTGCAGAGTCTGGGGTTGGCCGTGGAAGCGGTCACGGAGGATGGTGAGGTACTCGACTTTGGCCGGGGAGATGACAAGAAGACGCCGCCCAGCCTGGGAGGGGTCGGGCTATTAGGTTTGGGGTTGAAAGATCGAGATTGAAGTTGATTGGCGATGGAATGTCTGCTTGGGTATCGACTTGGATACCGAGACGAGTCGTGTAGTTT
>CAZXVB010000338.1:0-3693 GCA_964643875.1 uncultured Anaerolineales bacterium
CCGCAGGTTCGGATGCGGTTTTGGGGCGCTTTGTGCCCTGATGGGGGGCATACACGTGCAATTGGTGTGATTTTCAAACCTGTGGGAGGGTTACCGATCAATGTGTCGGGCAGTAAATGATGGGGAGAGCGTGAAGATGGGGCTGTGTGGCTTGTCTCTTCGCATAACCTGAAGTAGAATACACTTGTTATGGATAACCGGATTCCCCGTCCATCAAACTCAGGGCAGAGAACGCCGACTCCGATGCGGGGAGCGCTCGGTCTGTTTGTATGTGGGTGGAGTATTCCATCGGAGATAGCTCTGGGTGTCGTGCTCGCCCTATGCTTCCTGTGCACTGCCTGTGGTGGTGTCATAAGCGAGCCTATTCAAACCCCAACATTGGCCCCATCTGCTATTACCACTTCTCCGCTCCCCACCGCGACCCCGCTCCACACCCTGCCGCCGCCGGTGGTTGCGACCGCCACCCGCTTAGCGTGTACGGAGACGCCAACCCCACCGGCAGTCCTATCCCCTCCACCGTCCGTCGAGTACACCGTCCGGCCGGACGACACGTTGCTGGAGCTGGCGTTGGCATACGGCGTTCCGATGGCTGCCATTCAGCTTCAGAATGGGCTGGGCGACTCCACCGTTGTCCGGGTCGGGCAAGTGTTGCAGATTCCATCGCCGGTAGGGTGGGAAGGCGCCACGCCTTTTTGGGTACTTCACGTGGTGCAGGCAGGGGAGACACTGGCCGGTCTGGCCCGGATGTACGATCTTTCCATCAGCGATATTCAGGTTGTCAATGGGCTGGTGGATGCCGACCGGTTGGGCGTCGGTGAGGAACTGATATTACCCCTGGATGGCCCAGCCATAGTGCAAGTGCAGGTACCCACGCCGACCACTCTGCCCCCTACAGAGACGTCTGTTCCCACGCCTGCACCCCTGCCGTCCTCCACGGAGCCGCTCTCAGCCACGTTGCCGACTACACTGCCCACTGACGTCCCTCCATCGCCAGGGCCGTCCCCGGTACCCGCCGCGCCCCCGGCGGATCTGGCTGCCTGGCCGGCCGAAGTCTTCCGGCTGATTAACGAGACGCGGGGCCAGTATGGCCTCCCGCCGCTGGCGTACAACACGACCTTGGCGGGGGTTGCACAGGCGCATGCGAATGATTGCCTCCAACGGGGATGGGGGAGCCATACCGGCTCCGATGGCTCGACTGTCAAGGAACGGATGGAACGGGCCGGTTACATTCCTCTCCGCTGGTCGGAGTGTTGGGCTTACACTCGTTCCCCCCAACGGGCAGTGGAGATGTGGATGGATGAGACGCCCCCCGATGACCCGCATCGGCGCACGATCCTTAGTTCCTGGTTGACGGAAGTGGGGATCGGCGTCGTGCAAGTAGATTGGGGATACTACATCTTTGCCGATTTTGGCACTCCGCGGGAGGAGTGATCATCCCGAAGTAGAACCGTAGTAGAAACTGTAGACCTGACATCTTGAATTCAGATTGGAGGGAATCCCCTTTTATGAAAGACCCTTTGCAAACATTTTTTCACCCACGGGGCGTGGCTGTGATCGGCGCCAGTGAGAACCCTACCAAGTTGAGCCACGGCGTGATCCGCAACCTGGTTACCCACGGATACCGAGGCACGATCTATCCGGTCAATCCCAAGGGAGGGGCAATGTTAGGATTGCGGGTGTATACCAACGTGGACGACGTCCCCGACCCGGTGGACCTGGCAGTGATCGTCCTTTCTGCCGACCGCACCGTGGAGGCGCTGGAAGCCTGTGGTCGGCGGGGTATCCAGGCCGTTGTGTTGATTGCTTCTGGATTCGGTGAACTGGGGGCCGGGGGACGGGAGCGAGAGGCCCAATTGCAAGAGATTGCCCATCGGTACGGGATGCGCTTCATCGGCCCAAACTGTGTGGGGGTCGTGGACACCAGATCACCGATTGATACCACCTTCATCCGAACGATGCCCAATCAGGGCAATATCGGCTTCGTCTCACACTCTGGGGCCGTCTGCGGCGGTACGCTGGATTGGGCCAGTGCCGTGGGCGTTGGCTTTTCACGGATCGTCAGCCTGGGCAACCAGGCCGATGTAGACGTGGCCGATGCGTTGGATTCTATGGCTGCCGATCCACACACCCGCGTTGTGGCGGCTTACATCGAGGGACTGCCGGACGGACGCCGGTTTGTGGAGGCCGCCAGCCGTCTGACCGCCCACAAGCCCCTGGTGGTGCTCAAGGCGGGGCGCACGCCCAGCGGCACGCGGGCGGTGGCTTCTCACACCGGTGCATTGGCCGGTGCCGATCAAGCCTTCCTGGCGGCCTGTCGTCGGGCCGGGGCGCTCCCGGTGGAGAATCTGGAGGCTTTGGTGGATGGAGCCATTGCGCTGGCCTATCGGCGACCCCCGACCGGCCCTCGGATCGCGCTGCTGACGAACGCCGGCGGGCCGGCCGCCGTCGGCGCCGATGCTTTGGACCGTCAAGGGTTGCGTCTGGCCGATCTTTCCAAGGAGACACAGGATCGCCTGCGGGCGGTCTGTCCACCGGGCACGATGACCGGCAATCCGGTGGATATGTTGGGCGGGCCGCAGCCATCCCATTACACAGAGGCTTTACGAACGTTGTTGGCAGCCCCCGAAGTAGACGGAGTGATGGTGGTCTTCGTGCCTCAGGCGATTATGCCCCCCTACGACGTGGCTGTGGCCATTGGGCGGGTGGCCGAAGAGGCCGAAAAACCGGTGGTCTGCTGCATTTCGGGGGGCGGAGGCATCCGGGCGGCGGCCCGCGCCCTGCATGCCCACAATGTGCCCCATTACCTCACCCCAACCCGGGCGGCGCTGGGGATGAGTATGTTGTGGAAATGGCAGCAACAACAACAGCACCCCGTACCTATTCCAGAGGCCCTGACGGACGTAGATCACGCTCGTGGGGCGGCGCTGATCGCGGCGGCCCGGGACAAAGGCCATACGGCCCTCGACGCACAGGCCGGGGCCGAGATAGCGGCGGCCTACGGCTTGACGGTTCCGCCTTCGGGACTGGCTGCCGATGCGGACGAGGCCGTCGCCCTGGCCGAGCGTTTCGGTTACCCGGTGGCCCTCAAGCGGGTCGCGCCGGGGCTGGTGCACAAGGCGGACGTCGGCGGCGTGCAGCTCAACCTGCCCGACGCGGCAGCGCTCCGGTCGGCGTTTACCGGCATGGTGGCGGCCGGGGAACAGGGGTTGGTGCAACGCATGGCCCCTCGTGGACGGGAGGTGATCGTCGGTGCTCGGCGCGATCCCCAATTCGGCCCGCTGGTGATGTTCGGGCTGGGGGGCACATACGTCGAAGTGCTGCGTGACGTGGCTTTCCGTCTGGCCCCCTTGAGCGCCGAGGAGGCCCGCGAAATGGTGATGGAGACAGCCGCCGGACGTCTGTTGGCCGGCGTGCGCGGCGAGCCGCCCGGAGATGTGGAGGCCGTGGTCGCCGTTCTGCGTCGGGTCGGCTGGTTGATTTCCGATATGCCGGGCGTGACCGAAGTGGACATCAACCCCCTCATCGTCGGCCCGGCCGGTGAAGGGGCTTGGGCAGTGGACGTGCGGGTTCTTATTTCGGAAGAGTGATCCCGTGAATTTTGAACGAAGGCTCTACCGACTCATTTAAAGTGAACCCAAATCAATCGGGTGCGTTTCATTTCAGTTGGAAAGTGGGCAACCCTCCCGCAGGTTG
>CAZXVB010000339.1:0-3660 GCA_964643875.1 uncultured Anaerolineales bacterium
AACCGATCCCTTGACCAATCGTATCTACTCATAAAGGCCGACGGAGCGATTGGAGGCCGGTCATAGCGGGTTGCTATGACGGTGACGGATCGTGGCTCACGCCTGGTTTTGGGGAGCTAAATCCATCCCTGGTCTTTGCAGAAATCTGTCAAGAAAGGTATGATGACCCATTGGCCCTGGTAAGACTGGATACCAAGGTAGATGGCATAGATCAGCAACGCGACCCCGGTGAAGCAACCAATGACGACGAAACTCAGCACGGCTGAGATCAGGTAGCCCACAACGCCCAATGCCAGAGCCTGAACAGCATTGTATTTGATGAACGGTCGTTGCTTTTTATCTTCCAGCAATAGCACGACAATGGCAATTGGCCAAAATAGCCAACTCAGCAATGACCACAGCTTATCGTCGTCGGTTACTTCACCCTCCGATACAACATTCAGTTCTTCTGCCATTTTTTGATTAATCTCCTTTCATTGTTTATTGGCACAACAGGTATTGGCACAACAGGGACTTATACATAGGCCTATTTTAACGTTATCCTGGGTAAAGTCAACTTGCGGATACTCGAATGGGAAAATCGAGGCGAGTTGACAAAACCTTTCCTCGACGGTAGAATGCAGGCGATGCAAAATACGACAAAGTCGTTGGACCGTGATCATTTGAGTGTGCTAGTGGCAATTCTCCTGTTGGGGAGCCTGCTGTTTCATTTCATCGAGTTGCCTGAGCACACCTGGCAGTGGAAACCATTTGGGTCGCCATTGGAAATTCGTGTCACCAGTACGTGGCTGCTGGTGGTTTTTATGGCGGCGTTGGTTTGCACCGGCACGAATCTGATCCTCCATGGGCACCCTTACCTGGGAGAACATATCGGGCGCCCAATCTACCTGGCCTGGATTTTGCCCGGCATTCTAGCGGCTCTGTTTGCATATCTGTTGGATCGCATCCCTGTCTGGCCCTTGTGGATTGTTGGACTTCTCTTTTCCGGTGTGGTCCTCAGTACTGTCATTGCGGCGGAGTACCATATCGTTTCCCCTCGTTCACCAGGTTATCCCAGTGCTCGGCTGGCATTGAATGGGTTGGACTACGGTCTGGCCTATGTTCTATTTACAGTGATTTATCATAGCCGTGCCCGTAGCCTGGTGACGGCCCCCTTGATGTTTGGAATTGCGTTTCTCCTTTCCCTGGATTTGTTGAGCATCGCCGAGGTGCCCTTCCGACGGATCGTGCTGATGTCCCTCGTTGTGGGATTGGAGGTGGGGGAAAGTAGCTGGGTGCTGAACTACTGGCAGATCGAGGCATGGGCAGGCGGACTGCTTCTGTTGTTGATTTTCTATGTGACGGTGAACGTCATATATCAACACTTGCTGGAACGCTTGAAGCGACGCACTTTGATAGAATTTGCGATTGTCGCTGTGATTGTATTGGCTGTTGTTTTGTGGCGGGCTTGGTAGTTGTTGAATGGAGAAATGCTATGAATCGTGAACTTCCTCCCCGCATTGCGCGTTTGGAAGAGTTGGCGTACAACTTCTGGTGGAGTTGGCATCGCCAGGCAAGGGACCTTTTCAAGAAACTCGATTATACTCTCTGGCGTAGCACTGGCCACAATCCGGTCAAAATGCTGATAGAGATCGCAGAAGAGCGGTTACAAGAGGTGGCCGCTGATCCGCTTTTCCTGCGTCACTATGATGCGGTGATGATGGCACTGGATCGTGATTTGAAAAATGGCCATCTCTGGTTCCCTACCCGCTATCCGGAGTTGATGGATTCGCCAGTGGCGTACTTTTCGGCCGAATTCGGTTTACATCGCTCCCTGCCGACCTATGCCGGCGGGTTGGGTGTGTTGTCTGGTGATCACTGTAAAGAGGCCAGCGACATTGGTCTGCCATTCGTGGCGGTGGGCTTTTTGTATGAGATGGGATATTTTCGCCAGCATCTGACGGCGGATGGTTGGCAGGAGGCTATCTATCCTCGTTTCCCGGTGGAAGAAGTGGCTATCCGGGAGGCGCAGGATGCCGAGGGCCGATCGGTCTACGTGCCGGTGACAGTGGGGGACCGGACGGTCTCTCTTCAGGTTTGGTGTGCGCAGGTGGGACGGATTCCTCTGTATTTGATGGACGCCGATAATGATCATAATGCGCCATGGGACCGGGAGTTGACGGCCCGGCTCTATGGTGGCGATCAGGAGATGCGCATTCAGCAGGAGATCGTGTTGGGAATTGGGGGCGTTCAAGTGTTGCGTGCGTTGGGGATCCAGCCCGTTGTGTATCATTTGAACGAAGGACATTCCGCTTTCCTCATTTTGGAGCGCATTCGAGAATTAGTCGCTGCCGGACAATCGTTCGAAGAGGCGTGTGCGGTCGTCTATGCGACGTCTTTGTTTACCACTCACACGCCGGTTCCGGCCGGTCACGATGTCTTCCCCTTTCACATGGTTGAAAAATATTTCCATAACTATTGGCCCCAATTGGGGTTGACGCGAGAGCAGTTTTTGGAGCTGGGAAGTTATGAGGGCGGGTTCAATATGACAGCTCTGGCGCTTCGGATGTGTGGCCGGCGAAACGCCGTCAGTAAACTCCACGGTGAAGTATCCCGTCGGATGTGGCAATCCATCTGGCCTCAGACGCCGGTCGAGGAAGTCCCTATTGGATATGTGACCAACGGCATCCATGTGCCGGCTTGGATTGGCGAGGCGGTGAACCGATTGTTTCGCAAGTACGTCGCTTCAGATTGGATCGAGCGACATGACGACGTGACGTTGTGGGAGCGCGTGCTCGAGATCCCCGACAATGAGCTATGGATGGCTCACCTTCACCTCAAACGGAAGATGATGACCCTGATCCGTGAACGTGCCCGCCGGCAACGGGTTGAAAGCGGTCTCAATGCGGAGCAGGTGTTGTGCGCCGGCACGTTCCTTGACCCGGACGCACTGATCATTGGGTTTGCACGCCGCTTTGCAACGTACAAACGAGCTACGTTGATCTTTCAGGATGTGGAACGACTCAAGCGTTTGTTGCACAATCAATATCGGCCGGTGCAGTTTATCTTCGCCGGCAAAGCACATCCGGCGGACGAGGATGGGAAGCGGTTCTTGCAGCATGTCTACAATGCGGCCAAAGATCCGGAGATGGGCGGACGGATCGCCTTTGTCGAAGATTATGATCTGCAGGTCGCACGTTACCTGGTCCAAGGGGTGGATGTTTGGTTAAACACGCCGATCCGGCCCCGCGAAGCGAGTGGAACCAGTGGTCAGAAGGCGGCGGTCAATGGTGTGCCCAATCTGAGCATACTCGACGGATGGTGGGCAGAGGGGTACAATGGTGCCAACGGCTGGGCAATCGTGGGCGGGGAA
The DNA here is from genome assembly GCA_964643875.1 of uncultured Anaerolineales bacterium. Lineage (GTDB taxonomy): Bacteria > Chloroflexota > Anaerolineae > B4-G1 > B4-G1 > CAZXVB01. The sequence continues at coordinate 3,353 of CAZXVB010000339.1, forward strand.
CATGATTCCCAACCAACCCAGGATGTTGCCGATGCGGATGCCCTATATCGTTTGTTGGAAGAGGAGGTCGTTCCGCTCTTCTATCGGCGGGACGCGGGTGATGTGCCGCGTGGATGGGTGCAGGTAATGAAAGAAGCCATCCGAACGGCGGCGCCGACCTTTTGCACTCGACGGATGCTTAAAGAGTACACTGAGCGATTCTACGTACCGGCGATCCAGGAGGCCCGCAAGTCCCGGTGATTGCCATCAAATTCGGGTGTGTTTCATTTCAGTTGGAAAGTGGGCAACCCTCCCGCAGGTTGCCATTT
>CAZXVB010000340.1:0-3659 GCA_964643875.1 uncultured Anaerolineales bacterium
TTAATCAAAGCCTCTGCATCGCTCAGTTCAATCCCTTGGGCGGCAGCCACTTCACCAGATAGAAGCGTCAATCCCTCCTCGTAAATGCGTTTTCCACGGGTCGTCAACTTCCCTTCCTGTTGTTGCCTCCAAGCCATGTCTTTTACCGCCTCGGCGACCTGGAGCACATTCCCGCAGTGCAACTTGGTTTCCAGGATTTGGTATCGCTCTTTGTGGTCACTGGGCAAACTTTTGGGATCGGTACGTAGTATCTGCCATATACGGTTCAATTGGGAAGAGGGAATTGCACGACGAAGCCCCAATGATTCCGCTCTTTGAACTGGGATCATCAAACTGGAGGCCGGTTGATTGAGTAGTTTAATTCTGTAATACAGACTGGCCTTGCCACGCCAATGTCGTTCCTCTATCTGTACAATGACACCGGCCCCACGTACTGGATGAACAATTGCCTCACCTGTTCTGAACATACCTATCTCCTTGAACACAAATTGTCATAACTTCTGAATCTGCCCTTCACTGACCCGTATGTGGTGATAATCGGACAAGACTTGTGGGGCACCGGGTGCGCCTGGGTAGTCAACGGATAGAACAATCGGCCCATCGAAGGGGGGCGCTTGCCCCGATTGTAATTGAGACACAATGGCCTGCGCACCTAGACCGGTGACCATTTCAGCCCGACTTTCTTTTGATGCCAACGTATCCATTTGTAATACTCGGAATAGAGGGGAGAGGATGACTGCTACTTCCCACGATTGGCGAGGAGTGGATTCTGGGCCAATTTCCATTACTTTGAATACCGCCACATCATCCATTTCATCTTCTGAAATACGTGTTTCGTAATGTACGATCTCGTAGTCAGACACAACAACACCTTCCTGTTCACTACTGTTAACCAGGTTAGTGAACCGACTATGTTCCCAGAGCAAATTGTAGGTATGCTTGACTTTGGTCGTAGAGTGAGGATTTTTTGGAGGAGCTAAAATGCCGGCTCACCACACTTTTGTTCTATTATACCATGACCATTCATGGTTGACAATCGCGATGGGCGACTTGCGACGCACTTGAGAAGTGGGCCGCACCCCGTTCTTTCGTTCCCCATTCCCTTGTTCCCTCGATACTTGGCCGTCGCTACAAAAATTCATCCAGAGATATACGCCGGTTGTGGCTCCATGCCATAATCGCGGGCCATGGCGCAGTTAACCCGATCAACACCCCAATCACCAACAGGACGCCGCCGATGATCGCCGCCGGCGAGAAGATGGTCCCCAGTAAAGCCAATATCCCTCCAAGCAAGAACGTGAAAACCGCTAACACGCCCAACACCAGTGCGGTCGTGTTGGCCTTGCGCGACGAGGCCAGCCGAGGACCACTGACCTGGCCGGTCTGCCCATTGATCAGCACCGGCCAAACCTTTCCCTCCTCCTGATACCAGGTCACATAAGCAGGGATCAGAAGTTGCGTCCAATGCAGGTCTTGGTACTCCGCTTCGATAGTGAAACCACGGATATGATTGCCGCCTGAGGCCTGGCGACACTCCTCTCCAGCCATCCGGTCAATGGCCATCCGGGCCTCGGGCCACGCCGCCTGTGGGTCCAGCGTGGGGATACGCACTACACCGCCGGACAGGATTTCCGGCTGATACGACTCCCGTTGAGCCAGGTCGTACTCCCCCAGCCGGGCCAATAATTTCCAATGATCTTCCAGGGCCGGCGCAGCCACGTTATCATACCGGCGCTCAATACGCCCGATACGCGGTTCCCAACGAATGCGGTCCTCCCGCACCTCTTCTGAACGCCATCCCCCCACGTCGCTATACCGGTCCTGATAGCTCACGACTTGATAGTCGAACCCCACGTCGGCCCGCCATACGCCAACGACCCGCGTATCCACTAACCAGACGGGAATGAAATAGCGGTACGCCCGACGCACCAACAAGGTGGGGTTCAATTCGTTGGGACGGAAGCGGACTCCCCTGCTCCACCGCTGCAACACCTGCGCCATGGCTGTCGGCGAGATAGCAAACGGCACGACCTGTTCCGGCGGCTCTTTACGCAGCAAAGTGGGTTGACGGGCGACCGGCCCCTGCAAACAGTAAGGGCAATGCGCGGGGACGGTCTCTCCCGGTAGCAAATGTGCCTCACCACAATGGGCGCAGTGGACGACTGTCATCGCCGTTGGGAGATCCCAGCTAGCCATTTCGTTCGTGGAAGTATTTATCTCGGCCACTTCATTCACACCGCCTCGGATTCCCGCGCCTGTTTAAGCACCACAAAAGCGCCAATCAGCCCCAGAACGAACAGGATCGCTCCTGACGCGATACCAACGACACCGATCCCACCGACTGCCAAAGTCAACAAACCCAGCAGACCCAAGCAAGCCCCCGGTGAGAGCATAGCGAGAATCGCCAACCAGACCCGCGGCCATGCGACCGGTTTCTGGCCTGCCACTTTGCTCGTCTGTCCATTGACCATCACCTGGAATGTGCGGTCCTCGAAAGTGTAGGCTGCTATGTAGACCGGTAGCAAGATGTAACGCCATTGTTCGTTGGAAAAATCAACCTGCATACGGAAATTACGCACGTGGGAAGAGCCAGTATCGGCATAACAGGCTCGCTTAGCCAGCGCACGCATATCCTGCCGGCCCTGTCGCCAGGCGTCCTCTAATGGGATATCGTAGCCCTTGGCCTGCCAGCCGGCTAGATACGCCGGGTCGTATGTCACCAGGGCACTCAGATCGAAAGGGGAAACCTTTTCGAGGATTACCCGACTGGTATAGATCGTTCCAGGCACCAGATGATCATCTACCGGGACGTGAACACGGCCAGAACGCCAATGCCAATCTATCACCACTCGCGTCCGCAATTCGCCGTTAGAGCGGTAGCGCTCGACGCGCTCCGTGCCCACCTCGGCCTTCCAATCGGCGCGGATATCGGCATCGAACGTCCAGAAAGGAAGGTAGACGCCAGTCAATTTCCGCAACGCCCGCACATTCCGCAACTCCGGTGGGTGCATCCAGCCCCGGCCAAGCCATTCCGCGACCAGGGTTGGCAACCGATCTCGTTCCACAGCAAAGGGAATCAGAGCGGACGGACGCAACATATCTCCGGTTACGTCACGGGCGTGGACGCGGTTCGATCCACAGAAGGCACATACGCTGGTCAATACGTCTGGGGCCACCGCGACCGCCGCCCCACACGATTCACACACCAATTCCTTGCGTTCCCGCCCCCATCCATATCGGGCTTGCTCCATCGCTTCCAGGGTGAACTCGAATTCTGCAGCCTGTTGTCCTACTTCCTCGGCTGCGATCTCTTGGGTTCCACCACAGTAGGGACAAGTCAAGCGGCGTTGTTCCGGGTTGTAGACGATGGAACCACCACAGTAACGGCATTTGAACGTGTGGGTCTTGTCATCGGCCTTTTCCTCCGGCGCTGGCGCGTAGACCTCAATGCCGGCAACGTGAGATGGAACAGGGGCGAACCCCTGTGGGGGAGGCCATAGTCCTACGGTGGATGAAACAGAGGAAACATCGTTCATCATATGATCCATACGTCTCCATTTCCTGACGGTGCAATCAGGGGACCGTCCACGAATGGGGCACGAAGCGACATCTGAACGCAGATGATGCAGATTCACCGCAGATTGACGCTGATTTGACCG
>CAZXVB010000341.1:0-3650 GCA_964643875.1 uncultured Anaerolineales bacterium
TTTCAAGGATCAGAGACGCTGTTCTGTTGATTGTTACCGGGACGTATCTGCGTCCTGGATAAATTTGCCAGGGTCCAGAACGCTAGTTATTCCGCAGCACCAGCGGCAGATAGATATCGCAACCAGTTTCGGCACTGAACAGACCAAAGCTGCTGAGGTGGCAGACGCGCACTGTCACCATCCTGGCCCCAGTGTCGTAAACATAGCTCGACGCCGGCGTGCAGGTGTTGGCGACGTCGGCCCACTCCGCGCCGGTCCAGTAGCGCAGTCGCAACCCCTTGACGCTGGTGACACCGATCTCCGCCAGGTACTCAGGGTCGTATTCGAGAGTCACCGTCATCCCCCCACCCGTCGCCAGGTCGGCCGAGGTATCCAGGTTGAAGGCTCGCCCGGCGAATACCAGGTCGCCTTGGCTCTGCGTTGGCTCCGGCACGTGGGTGTACGTGAACGTAGTTGTCTCCCCCAGCGCATCTCCCGGGATCTGGATGTTGGCAATCAGGTCGTAGGGGTCGGTGAAGACAATCGTGCCGCCTATGCCCGGCGAAAACGTCCTGACGACAGGCGGCCGGTATAGGCCGGAGAGTTTGCTGCTGGTCCCGGCCTCGAAGTATTCAATAACGCCATAGTTGCGGATGGTACTGAGGGTACGCAACCCCTGCCCCTCGACGATGGGCGCGGGTAGATCTATGCGCCAATTGCCGTTCTCGTCGGCTGTGTCAGAACCGAGGTAGACCAGCGCCTCGACGTCGTTGTCGTCATCGTCCAGGTAGACGTCCACCCAGCAGTAGGGACAGTCGTCGCCGTCGTCGCCCGCCACGTAAGAGTTGCTGAAGGTGATGACCCGCGCCGGCTCGAAGAAACGTAGTTCGTCGGGTACCAGGTCGCCAAACTCGATGGCGAGGGTGGTATCCGAGATGACGTTGCCGCGCATCATGTTGGCGTTGTTGCGGATCAAGCCGCTGGGAAGATAGATGCCCTCCATCCCGGCGCCGACGATGGTGTTGGAGAGGACGTAGGCGTAGCGGGCCTTGAGGTCCATCCCGCGGCCGCAGGTCCAGAGGTCGTTCCCGGCAGCGTCGCGGCCAATGCGGTTGTGCTGGATCAGGTTGTCCTGGTACTGCTCGCTCGAGATCACGATGCCGTCCGGCGGAGTCTGAAGCGCGCCGCCCTGCACCAGCAGCCCGACGATGGTGTTGCTAATGACCTGGTTGCGGTCGCCGCGCAGGTTGATGCCCGCGCCACCGAACCAGTTGTCGCTGGCGGCGGTGGGGTCGCAGATATTAGCCGGGTTCACACTCGCTGCGTCAATCGTGCCATCGGCGCGCGTGCCGACGTAGTTGCGCAGGACGTAGTTGTCGTTACTTCCCTGAATATTGATCGCTCCCCCGGTCAGACCGAGGAAGACGTTGTCCTGGAACAGGTTGTTATCCGCATTGGCGGTCAAAGCGATGGCGGCGTCACCGCTGCCCTCATCCGGCTGGGCGAGGTTGCGCAGGTAAACCCCCATCCCATCCACAGTGAGGCCGAACCAGCAATCCTCGACGGTGTTGGTGCCATGGTTGAGTTTGAGGATGTCCTTGAAGCGCTGGAAGGCCAGCCCTCGGATGACGTTGCGCTCGCCGTTGACCACCAGGCCGGTCTTGGTGCCGTCGGCCCCGCGCACGACGATACGCGGCATGTCAGCCCGCAAGCCGCCATAGTCAGGCTGGGTCCAGCCGTCAATGACCACCTGCCCGCTCTTGTTGACGTCGGTGCTGCCCAGCGTGGGCAAGGCGTTGAGTTTAGACGTATCGTAGAGTTGGATGATCCAGGCCCCGGAGGTGGCGTCATAGCCCGTATCGGTGATAGGAATGGCAAAGCGGATTTCGACCGGGCGCAGGGCAGGATCTGCTGCGATCAGACTCTCGGCCTCTTCGATGGCCTGCCGCAGGGTGCAGGGCAAGCGGTTAGTCTTGCCGATGACGCCGGGATAGCTGGCATTGTAACAGACGTAGCTCTCGCTGTCGTCTGGATCGGCGGTCGTGGTGACGGTGATGACGGCGTTGTAGCCGGTGGGGCGGGTGGGCGGCGGGCTGTAGGTCACCGCCGGGATGGGCAACGGCGGATCGAAGATCGGCGTGGGCGGATCGACCGGATCCGGTGCGCCGGGCTGCACGTACAACTCCGACAGGCGGACCGTCATCCCGGCGCTGTAGACGCCGCTGGGATGCGTGATCTGCCCATCGGTGATGGTAGTGCTGGCGGTGCGGATGCCCTCAGTGATGAGTAACGGGCGCGGCAGTGTCGCCGTCCAGTTGCCATCCCCATCGGCGACGACAGTCGTCAGCGACTCGAGTGTCTCGGTGACGGTGTCTATCTCGTCCAGGAACAACTCGATGGTGCATCCGGCGCAGGGGCTATCCGGCCCACTGCTGCCGGTCACGGTGCTCCCGGAAAAGGTGATGACCTGAGCAGGATTGAACAGTCTCAAATTGGCGGGCAGCTTTTCGCCAAAGGCAAAGGCCTCGTGGACGCTGTCCTCAATGATATTGTGCTGGACGGTGATATCGTTGAGATCGTAGCCGAACTCGCCGCCGGTGACAAAGATGCCGGCCGTGCCGTGGGCACCGACCACCGTGTTGCTCATCACCTGGATACCGTGTCCGCCAAAGCTGCCGCCGACGTGGATACCATCCCCGCAAACACCGAAAGGCTGTCCGCCCGCGTCCACGCCGAGAACGTTGTAGCGCACCACATGGTCGCGTCCGGTGACCGATAGCGCGTCAATCGGGGTGCTTTCCGGATCGTCGCTGTAGGGCAGCATGCCGACGATGCGGTTGTGTTCAATAGTGTTGCGATGGCCATAGATCTGCACGCCAGCCCCGGCGAACCAGTTGTAGTAGCGAGCGCTGGGATGGCACTTGCGCTCCCAACTGACCTCCGGCACCGTCCCATCAACACGCGTACCCACGGTGTTGCTGATGATCCGGCTATCGTCGCTGCCGACGTTGATGGCGCTGCCCCGGTAGCCCAACAGATGGTTGTTCTGGATCAGGTTGTTGCTGACGTTTTCGGCCAGGACGATGCCGCTCTGCCCGCTCCCGTCCTCCTGCGCCTCCTCCTTGTAAAGATAGATATCGGTGCCGTCGGTCGTCAGCCCGAACCAGTTATCCGCGATGACGTTGTCGCCGCCATTCATCTGGAGACCCAAACGAAACTTTTGGAAGATCAGGCCGCGGATGATGTTCCCGTGGCCGTTGACCACCAGGATATGGCCCTCGCTGGGATTCTCCTGCGGGCCGCGCACGACGATGCGGGGCTGGTCGGGCCGGATGGCGTCGTAATCCGGCTGGCTCCAGCCGTCGATCATCACCTGACCGCTCTTGTTGAAGTCAGTGCTGCCCAGGGTAGGAAGCGGTTCCAATTTTACCGTCTCGGTGATCTGGATGACCCAGACACCTGAGGCTGTATCGTATTGGGTATCAGTGATGGGGATGTCGAATCTGATCAGGATAGGGCGAGTGTCGGGATCATCCTTCATCAGTGCGTCCGCCTCCACGATGGCGCGGCGCAGTGTGCAAGGAGTACGCCCGGGCTTGGTCGGCACGCCATTGCAGGAATAGTCCGCGCTGTCGTCGGGATCGGCGGCGCTGGTGACTGTGATGATAGTC
>CAZXVB010000342.1:0-3631 GCA_964643875.1 uncultured Anaerolineales bacterium
TCAACTCGGCGGCTCGAAAGGCCGGAATCCCCACCCACGGATGTCCTCGGTGGCGTTGAGGATGAAAAAGGCGTGTGGATCTATTTCCTGAATGATTTTCTCCAGCAATGGGACCTGGATATCGGTCACAGCACACAGGAGCACATCCTTGGCTTCACTGGTGTACATCCCGGTTCCTTGCATTGCGGTAACACCTCGTCCCAGTTCCGTAAGGATCCGGAGAGCGATCTTTTGCCCATTGACTGTGATGATGGTAGCCAATCGTTCCTGCGGATGGGGCCTGGTTTGGAATGGGCCTCTTTGCCGGTGTAGATGCCGGTGTAGATTCCAGCGCAGGCGACGATGGAGCCATTTCCATGGAGCGAGAAGGGTGTCTCGCCAGGTTGCCGGCAATGTCGTGATTAAGGCCAGGATGATAAGTAGGACATAGATCACAGCCACGATGCCCACGACCCAGTATCCCGACAGCGCCCCAATCGCTGCCCGGCCAACGATAATGTCCCAATCGGTGGATAAGGTGGGATGAAAGGAAAGTTTAGTGACCCAACTGATCAGGAGTAGCCCGGTCAACCAGATGTAGTTGCGTTGAAAGCGCCGTCCGACTGCTTCCCAGCGGGTGATGGGAAACTTCGGACACAGCAAGCTCTGTGCCAGGTGATCGGCCCAATCCGGCGGGCGGGATGAGGATGGCGTCAGTATAGCAGCGAAGAAATCCGTTTCGATCAGATGTACCCGATAGGCCCATAACACGTAGTACTGGTATCGGCGTGCCTCGATGTAGAGAAACGTGAGCACCAAAAGCAACTCCAACAAGAACACAAAATGCGGATTTTCTGCATCCCCAAAAGAAAATGTGAGTACCGCCCCGACGGTGACAACAGCCCAGTTAGTCGTGGTGTCCAGGCGGTTACGCCAGGTGTTGGCTCGATTCATTTCCCCCCGATAAAGGTGGATCAGGGCATTGGTCAAATGAGACGAATCGAATGTGTGCCCCCGGAATGTCCACAAACTTTGAGAATCGGGGCCTGGTTCTGTGGTTGGGGTCGAGTCAACAGATCCTTGTGGAGTCATCGTTTTCCCGAAGCTCATTAGCGGCTGGTAATTGCATAACTGCTCACCTGGCGGTTGAAACCGCGCCTGTGAGGGCCTTCGTCCGACGCTTGGCCGCAGGTTCGCGATAGGCGATTTCAGTCGCTACGCCGGGCGACATGAGTAGTAACACCTGCGGGAGGTTTAGCGAGCAATATGTCGGGTAGCGAACCGCAGTATACCGGTTCTTACCGAGAAGTCAATCGTATGTGCATGTCGTGCACACGCACCTCACGCAACACAACGGGGAGATGGATGCGCCACACTTGCGGCACGACCCGCAGAATCACCGGCAGCGTTTGAGGCGCATTCAATGTGTCGGTGGGATCGGCGGTCACTGCAACTAAGCTGATGAATGTGCCGCTGCTGTAGCCGGTGGTGTCCACCGAAACGATCAACGGCTCCCCTTGCAAGCCAGTGGTAGTTACCAGGGTGGGCGTCACCTGGGTTCCTAAGGTACCTGTTCCTGTCACAGTGAATCCGGTCAGCACCGACGCCGTCCAGGTCAACACATGGAAACCTGTGTTGATCGGCACGACCATCCTTGTCAACACCTGGGGGGTGCGAACGTCGGCCAGGAAAATGAGCGGGGACGGCTGGATGGTCAAGCGAGGTAAGAAGCGGGAGACAGTAAGGGTTATCGGCAGCGTTTGTGGGGCATCCAGAACGTCGCTGCTGGTCGTCGAGACAGTGATGCAGCCGGTGAAGACTCCGACGTCATATCCGCTGCTATCCACCTGCACGGTGAGGGAGACGCCTTGAAGTCCACTGGCAGGGGAAAAAGTCGGCGTGAGGGGCAGATATGGCATCGCCGTTGCTGTCCAGGTCAGCACGCGGTAACCGGCGTTTCCTGGGATCAGCGTGGCTGTCAACAGAGCGGGAGAGTGCACATCGGCCAGGAATATGACCGCTGTGGGGGTGATGGTCAGTCGGGGGCCGAAATGACCAGGGCGCTTTTCCATTGCCAGCAAGGCCTGGTATGCGGGCGTCGTCTCGCCAGCAGTGGTGCCGTCATTGCGCCGGAGGGCAAAATAGCGCGCCGCTTCACAGTCCCACAGGTGATAGGTGTGCCAATCCAAATTCCAAACGAACATCGCCCCCATCCATGGCCAATGCTGGTCGGCGTATTGGTACGCACGGGTGATGTAATTGGCCTGTTGCGCCCCGGAGACCTCCATCCATCCAAAGACAGACTCGTATTGACCCAGGCAGTGAGAGGGCATGCCGCCATCCTCGCTCCAATCGCGCAACCAGTTGAACTCGGTGGCCCAGATGGGCGTGTGCTCCTCGCCGTATGTCTCCAGGATCGCGTGCATTGTTTCTGCGGAGCGGAAGGCAAAGCCGTTGGAGACGGATTGCGGATCGGTCTCCGGCGGATAGGCGAAACCATAGGGATGATACCCAAAGGCATCGAAGTACTCACCTGCTCCCCAGGCGAGCATCTGACGGGCATATTCTTGCTCGTCCATGCCGTCGCAATTGTTACCTTCCCACAGAACCCCGCTATCACCGCGACACGTCCCCTCAATGCGCCCCACAGGAGCCAGTCCGGCGCTGACGATGATCGCGGCTGGGTCCACGGCTTTGATGCGCGTGTAGGCCACGGCCAGCAACTGGACGTATTCGGCCGGGTCAGGTGGTCGTCCACCCCAAAAACGAGCCACGTTCGGCTCGTTGCCGATCTCGTAGGCTTCGACGCGTCCCTGGCCGGCCCGGACGATCTCTTCGATGTGCTCCCCCCAGGCGCTTAGGTCGGCGGGAACGCCCTCCCGCAGGTCCAGCACGAACAGGACCTGGTATGGCAGACGCTCGTCCGGAGGGAAACCGGTGTATTCCTCCCACAGCTTGATCCACTCCACTCCCAGGGGTTCGAAGAGAGTAGGGATGTTTGTAGGCAGACGGACGTTGACCCCATAGCCGAGATGAGGAGGCGGTAATGCCGTACTGATCGGTGTAGAGGGCGTCGCAATGGGGCGGAAGGATGGGGCCAGATCGGCCTCTGCCGGGGCCTGGAGCTTCCATAGTAAGAGTGCCACCGCCACCAGTGGTATCACCGTCGCCGTGATCCAGGCTCGTTGAGGCGGGGGTGGGGATCGTCGCCCTGCTTGCCCGTCACACTCAACCGTTTTCACAGCACTCGCTCAGGCCAGGCATAAGGAATGCCAGCAGCTCGCTGGCAGGCCGTCGGGACGACGGCGTAGGACCGGGCACATGTGCTCTCGGAGCGGGCACGCTCAGCGCTTGGAGTGGAGGCGAACGAAATAGGCAATCGAACGGTCGTATGTGCGTTCGGCCTCCGGTGGGAATAGACAGCCGGGCAACTCGCCCATTCGCCGATGGTAGCTGATACATTCGCAGCATTTCCCTTTGCGGGGACAAGGTTCATAGGTGCACGTACATTGACGCAAGTTGGTTTCTATGTGACATTCCATCGTGATCTCCTTAAATACGGAAAGGCGCGCTGAAGCGCAAACGCTTACCGGCCTATTCACTACCCGACATCTGAATGCAGATGACGCAGATTCACCGCAGATTGACGCTG
>CAZXVB010000343.1:0-3614 GCA_964643875.1 uncultured Anaerolineales bacterium
CACGGTGGGCCACCACTGACGGGGATGAGGATTATGAGGTCTCGGCCGACCCCGCACGAAGGCCAACCAGCCGGTAGCGACGTAAAAGAGGAAAACGAAAGGCGAAAGGAGTTCCGTGTGCCAGATTTTGCGCGAGTAGATGACGGCCCACGGCGCAACGGCAAAGAACAACATAGCTACCAGCGCCGCGATACGCCCAAACCAGCGCCGGACGATGAAATACCCACCCGCTATAGAGATCAGATTGATGGCTGCCACGAATTGAGTGGCAAAAACGGGACTGGTCGAGATGGCGTAAGGGATGGCAAGCAGCCAGATCGCAGCCGGGAATGTGTCCAGCTTGGTAGAGGAGATCGGTCCGATCCAGGTAATGCGGTGTTGTTGGCCCATACGCAAGGCCCATTTAGAGATCTCGGCTTGGTCCCATAGAAACTCCGCCCGGTCAAGGTGGTGAAAGCGAAGCCATGCGGCCAGCAACAAGACGCCAACCACCAAAACCAGTTCGTATGTGATGATCCTATTACGTTTCATTATCCCTGTGTATCTAGCCTATCCCTCCGCCGGGTGTAGCACAGAGCCTCCTCAAACCGGCAGAAAGGTGAATGCATACGCCTATGGAGGTATGAATCGCCGTCAGGAGCCACCCAACGGATTATGGTCCGGCGAGACTTCACTCAAAGTTATAGGAGGAATCGTCCTCCCGCCAGTAGCGAGAGGACGATTCGATCCCCTTAACTCAGAATTCCCTGCGGATGTAACGTAACTCCTCAGGCTACTTCCGTTAGCGATTGAAATCGCCCCTGGAGGGCTTGCAGCCAAGCGTCCACCTGCGTGGGCGCGCCTGTCCACGCAGATGGACAGCCAGCTTTAGCTCCTCAGGCGCGGTTTCAACCGTCGGCCTGAATAGTAACGATGTAACAACGCTTCCGGTTCTCAAAACGGATCAACGGATCTGGAAGGGACGGTTGTATTGGTAGTCAGCCTGGGAACAAGGTTGATTGGGTATTACTTTGAAATAATCGTATCGAATGTCAACCGGGGTGACTTCATAGTCCCCCCCCACGACCCCAACTCGTGTCATCGCTGAAAGGCCATCCATCTTCCAATACCCTTTATAGACCTCGTCAATGTATACAGTGACATGGTTGCCATCTACACCGACCTGGAGAAGGTGCCATTGGTTAACATCCAGTTTAATGGTGTCAGCATCCTCTCCGCCCACCTTGCCAGGCACATAGTTACATCCTTTCTTAGGATATTCATAAGTGGGATTATCCACCAAGAACCAACCCATCCGTTCTTTGGAACCAACAGCCAGACAAAGCGCATAGAGATGGGTGTTGCTCTCGTTGGCGCCGAATATGAGACCGGCATTCCCCCAGTATGGATAGAAATCCCAGTCTTTATTGTCATACGGGGGCTGCATTTTCTGGAAGCGCATATAGGTCTCAATGCAATATTTGTCACTGGGGGGGATGTATGGGGCAAAGGCATCCGGTTGGTGGAACCAGATATCTGGGCCGCCCTGGTCAATCATAATCCGGTAGTGGCCGGACTCGTACCGCAAACGGTAGTATGTACTGGACGATGGGATGACCAATTTCGAGCGTTGCGGCCACCCACTGCCAGAGTCACTGAAATCGTCGTAATAGATGGTATAGACGACCACAGATTTCACATCACTCCACGGGCTATAGCCGTAGTCGTTGTGCGCACGCACCCGGTAATAGTATGTGCCATCCTCCTTCCCCGTAAAAGTTTTCGATGTGTCTACCCCGGCGTGCTGTACGGTGTACTCCGTCGTTTGACCGGCTGGGAAAGTGCCGCTGGTGGACTCTTGCAGGGTGTAGTAGGTCGCCGGCACATCGTAGTCATAGTGCCATTGGACGGTGTAATCAGGCTGTTTGTCGGGGTTGTTGATGTCGTACAATATGGGCGTATAGGGGATAGGTGGCCAGCGCCTATAGACAATGGGGAGGTAAGTATGCACCGTGTTATAGAAGTAGGTCTCCGCCTGCGCGCTGATCAGTTGACCATCGGCCGTGACGTAAGCCGTGTTATAGATGGGAGTTGAACCGCTCGTTTCCGGCAGGGAGACGAACACCGTGAACGTGAGGGATGCCGTCTGCGCGGGGGGAAAAAGCAAGGTTCCACTCGGCCCGGCTGTCACGTTCCACGTGAGAACTCCATTGGATTCTCCAAAGCTGCCCATCGAGGCCACACCGGCCACATATTGAACTTGTGGCGGCAGCGTGTCGGTCACCCAGACCGGGAAAGCCTCTCCTTCTCCCTGGTTAGCAACATGGATGGTGTAGGTCAAGTATTCTCCCAGGTGAACTAAGCCGGGGGTCACAGATTTGTCGGCTTCCATAAGAGGGTACAGTTGTTGGACGTACGTGCTTTCACTGGAGCGGATAAAGGTAGTGTCGGGAGGAGTAGAGATCTCTGCAATATTTGTGATCCACCCTTTGTAGGTCGGCCAGATATCTGCCTCGAAGCGCAAGTCTATGCCATGCCAATACTCGCCGATGTTTACCATCCATGTGATGGTGTTGCCAGAAACGATGTAGCTGCCCTCTTCCACCGTAACGCTATCGGGACGCAGTTGAAGGCCGGCAGGCAAATGGTCCACTACCTGTACCGCAGGAACTGGGTGACCACTATCGTCGTTGCTCAACGTGATCGTGTAGACTAACACTTCTCCCGGTTCTGCCTGAGTGCGACTCACTCGTTTGCGCGTACCACTTACATCCAAGTTGCCTATCTCGGCGATGACGATGGTTTCGGCGCTATCTTCAAGGAGCTGCCCACTGCCGGTAACCTGGGCCGTATTCACGATCGTCTCATACGTCAAGTTGGGGGAGACCTGGACACTGAAAGTGATGATGGCAAAGTTCCCCAGGCCGAAGTTCGAAGCAGTCCAGGTGATGACCCCATTGGCAAACCCGGCTTGCCCCTTGCCGTAGACAGGTTGTAGACTGCCGGGGACGTAGGTTACATTGGACGGCAGGACGTCGGTCAACCATAATCGGTCGTACATATCTATGCGCGGTTCTCGGATAGTGATGGTGTAAGTAAGGATATCACCTGGTGCGACGACGTCGGCGCTGGCAGATTTTTCTACAGTGAGTGCGGTGATCTCAAACCCGGGTTGGGCAAGAGCGGAGAACTGGAACAGAACGAGCGACAGCCCCATCAACATAGCCAAGGCAATCGCCGCAGCCAATAGCATACGAATCGCGGTACTTGTGTCGGTTTGCATTTATGCCTCCTCGGATATTGCGTTTCGGCGCACTGGATTCTACTATGACGCATTTCATTTGTCAATCGGGTTAGCTTGGTGATTGCCCCTGTAGGTGAGCAATCACCCAACAGTTGACAATGGATAGTGTACCCATATAATACGGGTGTGTTTCATTTCAGTTGAGAACACATCGCCTGTACGGTCAGGAGACCGGCCAGAGCGCTTTTTTGCCCGCTGGAGCCGGTCTCCCGACCGCGCCCAACTCATTATGAAACACACCCATACAGAAGTTGTAACTGCTCTGGCTACTTCTGTTAGCGATTGAAATCGCCTCTGGAAGGCCTGCAGCCAAGCGTCCACCTGCGTGGGC
>CAZXVB010000344.1:0-3611 GCA_964643875.1 uncultured Anaerolineales bacterium
GCTTGGCTGCCAGCCCTCCAGAGGCGATTTCAATCGCTAACAGAAGTAGCCTGAGCGAAGCGATACGAATCCGGTCAAATCAACGTCAATCTGCGGTGAATCTGCGTCATCTGCGTTCAGATGTCGGGTAGTGAAGTGACAAACATCACTTTTGAACGGGCATGCCTGCCACTGGCGTAAAATGCCATTCTGTGGCAAAATAGAGCTTTGGAGTTGGAGAGCTTATGAGCGCCAAAAGCCTGCCGGGGCTGGTCTTCTTACGCTTGGCCGCGCCACGGCAGACTCATAAACTCAACCCTCCCTCAGAGTGAAACAGGCCGTTTCGCGGGCCAGAGGTGCCCATTATGAGCACGATTATGAGCTCGATGATGTCCCAAAACCTTTCTAACCTGTGGGAGGGCGACAGTTACAGTGTGTGTATTACCAATACATAAGAGCACATAGCAAGGAGAGACGTAATGACAGAATTGACCGAGATCAGATGGCACGGTCGAGGAGGCCAGGGTGTGGTCACTGCCGGCAAACTGTTGGCAGAGACGGCGATGGGCACCGGCCAGTACTTTCAGGCCTTCCCCGACTATGGGCCGGAGCGAATGGGTGCACCGATCCGGGCATACACCCGTCTCAGTTCCCGACCCATCACGATTCATTCACAGATCGAAGAGCCGGACGTGGTATTGGTGCTAGATCCCACGTTGCTGGGGACGATACCGGTAACCGAGGGCTTGAAAGAAAACGGCACGCTATTGGTCAACACGTCTAGCAGCCCGGCCGAAGTACGCCAGATCACCGGCTTCCAGACCGGTAAGGTCTTCACGGTGGACGCCAGCCACATCGCCATCGAGGAGACAGGACGCGAGATCACCAACACCCCGATGTTGGGGGCTTTTGCCCGGGCGACCGGCCTGTTCGAGTTGGACGATTTGGCCGCACAACTGCGTGCCTGGTTTGGCAAAAAGATCACTGCCGAACTGGTGGAAGCCAACATCCGAGCCATGCGTCGGGCTGCAGAGGAAATTCAGGAAGGTTAGGAGTGAGATTATGACACAAAAAGGATGGCGAGAAATTCCCATTGGTGGGATGATTCTGGAAGCCGGTAACGCGGTAGAGTACCTCACCGGTGGCTGGCGAGCTTTTCGCCCTGTTTTTGGTCAGGCCGAGTGCATCCATTGTTTCCAGTGCTGGCTATTCTGCCCGGATTCCAGCATCCTGGTGGACGTCGAAAATGGAAAGATGGTGGGATTCGACCTGGATCATTGCAAGGGATGCGGCATCTGCGCCTCCGTCTGCCCCGTCAACCAGAAAGTCATTCGGAAGGCCGGGGAAGAGCTGGCGCGAGACGACGAACGCTTGTGTATCCGGATAGTTGAGGAAGGAAAGTTCCAGGAGTGAAAGATATGAGCACTTTCGAGGCATTAGCCGGAAATGAGGCGGTTGCCACCGCTATGCGCCAGATCAACCCGGACGTGGTAGCCGCTTATCCAATTACCCCTCAGACTTCTACCGTTCAGAAATTCGCCGACTTCGTTGCCGATGGATTGGTAGATACCGAATTTGTCACTGTGGAAAGCGAGCACAGTGCAATGAGCGCCTGTGTAGGCGCGTCGTCCGCCGGCGCGCGTGTGATGACTGCTACGTCGGCCAATGGACTGGCCCTGATGTGGGAGATCGTCTACATCGCCGCCTCCAATCGCTGCCCCATCGTGATGAGCCTGGTCAATCGGGCGCTCTCTGCCCCCATCAACATCCACTGCGACCACTCCGACGTGATGGGCATACGAGATAGCGGCTGGATCATTATTTTCTCTGAAAATGGACAAGAGGCCTACGACAATATCATCCAGGCCGTGCGTATCGGCGAACATCCCGACGTGCTCTTGCCGGTCGCCGTCTGCCAGGACGGGTTCATCACCAGCCATGGTATGGAACGGGTCGAAATCTACGCCGACGCCGACGTGAAAGCATTCGTGGGCCAGTACCGCCCCCAGTGGCCATTGTTGGACCTGGCCCATCCCAAGACCTATGGTCCCCTCGACTTCTACGATTACTATTATGAACACAAACGTCAGCAGGTCGAGGCGATGCAAAACGCCCAACAGGTCATCCTGGACGTGACGGCCGAGTTCAACCAGAAGTTCGGTCGGAACTATGGCTTGTTTGAGCCTTACCGACTGGAGGACGCCGAAGTAGCCCTTGTGATTGCCAACTCCACAGCGGGGACGGCCAAAGTCGTCGTGGATCAATTGCGAGACGCCGGCCTGAAGGTCGGTCTGCTCAAGTTGCGAGTCTTTCGTCCTTTCCCTGCCAAGGAGATCGTCGAGGCATTGCGTCACCTCAAGGCCGTCGCCGTGATGGACCGTTCCATCTCCTTCGGGGCGATGGATAACGCCGGGCCTCTGTTCCTGGAGATCGCCGCCGCGTTGACGCTCCAGGGTGTTCAGATGCCCCTTGCCGACTACGTCTACGGGCTGGGTGGGCGAGACATCCTACCGCGAGAGATCGAGCGTGTTTATCGGGACCTCCTCACAATCGCGGAGACCGGGCAGGCAACGCGCATGGTCACGTATCTGAGTGTACGGGAGTAGAGAAATGGCAACTAAATTGACACCCAAAGAACTGGCGAAAAAAGAAGACCGCCTGGCCCCAGGGCATCGGCTCTGTGCCGGTTGCGGCGCTTCCATCATTGTCCGACAGATGTTGGCAGCGATTGACGATCCGGTCGTCATCGCTAACGCCACCGGATGTCTGGAAGTTGCGACCACCATCTACCCCTACACCGCCTGGCGTGTACCGTGGATCCACAACGCATTCGAGAACGCTGCTTCTACCATTAGCGGCGTCGAGGCCGCCTACCGCAGCTTGGTCCGCCAGGGAAAGATAGAAGAGCAGAACGTGAAGTTCATCGCCTTCGGTGGAGACGGCGGCACGTATGACATCGGCCTGCAAGCCCTTTCGGGGGCGGTTGAACGAGGACACCAATTCCTCTACGTCTGCTACGACAACGGGGCCTACATGAACACCGGCATTCAGCGTTCCAGCGCCACCCCTCTGGGGGCACACACCACCACCTCACCGGCCGGCAAAGTCATCCCCGGCAAGCAACAAAACCGGAAGGACCTGACGGCCATCATGGCTGCCCACAACATTCCCTACGTGGCCCAGGCGGCTCCCAGTCAGTGGAAAGACCTGATGCAGAAGACCCGTAAGGCGATCAATTGTGGCGGCCCGGCCTTTATGAATGTGCTTTCCTCCTGCAATCGGGGATGGCGGCACGCCACCGACGAGACCATCGAGATCACCCAACTGGCGGTGGATACGTGTTTCTGGCCGCTCTACGAGGTTGAAAACGGTGAATGGCGCTTGACATACAAGCCGAAGCAAAAGCGACCGGTCGAAGAATGGCTCAAACGCCAAGGACGCTTCCGTCACCTCTTCCGGCCGGAGAATCGACACATAATCGAAGCTTTTCAAGAGGAAGTAGACCGTCGTTGGGAACGACTTCTGAACCTGTGTGGAGAGGCATAACTTCCAGGTGACTGCCAGTTTATAAAATGTGACGGGTGCGTTTCATTTCAGTTGGAAAGTGGGCAACCCTCCCGCAGGTTGCCATT
>CAZXVB010000345.1:0-3588 GCA_964643875.1 uncultured Anaerolineales bacterium
TAATGTGACTTGTATGTCGCCTGCGGGCCGATTATACCCTACTTTTTTATCCATGCCAACCACCAGTTTAACACGGATCGGACGGAATAGACGCGGATTCCAGGAAATTTCAGTTGCCCGCAGACAAAGTGAGTAAAATCAGCACCGGTTTGCATTCCATAGCCGCCTGTCGCTGTCCTGTTCAGAAAAAATCTGTGGGAATCCTCAGAATCCGTGTCATCCGTGTTCCGTCCGGGCTACCTCTGGGTAGACACGGGTAGCGAAATGTATGAATAGGGATTTGCATCCCGCAACCTTAAAATTTGCGTTCATCTGTTGACAACGCGCATTTTTCTCGCTATAATGACTAAGAGTCAGTTAGTGACCAAGGGTTAGCGACCGGGAGGGAAAACGTGACTACCAAGGCACGTCGCGAGCGCGAAAAGGAAAAGCGACGTCAGTCCATCCTCCAGGCGGCGCGAGCCGCTTTCTTCGAAAACGGGTTTCACCGCGCAACGGTGGATGATGTCGCCGAGCGCGCCGAGGTCAGCAAAGGAACCGTATACTTGTATTTCGAGAGCAAGGAGACCCTCCTTGCTCATTTGCTTTTAGAAGGGTTGGACGAATTGCTCGACGACCTGGAAGCAGCCTATGCCCCCCATGTCTCTCTGCCGGCCGATGAACGGCTGCGCCGCTTGAGCCAAGCTTATCTCCGCTTTTTCGAAGAGGAGCCGGAATATTTCCGATTGTTGATGGCGATGGATCGGGGCCGCTTTCAGGACTCGGTGGAACCCATAACCTACCAACAGGTTCTGAGCGCCAGTTTGGAGGGGTTGAACTGGGTAGCACGAGCACTACAACAAGGGATCGAGGATGGCTTGTTCCAGCCGTGTGATGTCCAGGTCGCCGCTGCGGTGCTGTGGTCCGCGATGCACGGTGTGCTGGAGCTGACCGGTCATCCTCTTCGTCGCGAGATGATCGGTGTGGAGCGGGAAGTGTTATACCAGGCCGTTCTGGAAACGATGCTTCAGGGATTGCAGAAGCAGCCCTCGTAGTCTGTTGACATTCGATTAGATTCGGAAAGTGAGGTGGAGTGTGAAAGAAGTCGTTATCGTGAACCCAGTGCGTACACCGGTGGGAGCCCATGGCGGCGCACTGCGTAGCAAGCGGGCTCAAGACCTGGCCGAGATTGTTTTTCGGGCTGTGTTGGAACAAACCGGCCTTGATCCGGCCCTGTTGGACGAGGTGATCCTGGGGAACATTGGCCAACCATCCGATGCGGCCAACATTGGGCGCGTGGCTGCTTTGATGGCCGGTGTGCCCATCGAAGTGCCGAACTTCACCGTCCAACGCAACTGTGCTTCGGGTATACAGTCTATCACTTCGGCCTACCAGGCGATCCAGACTGGTGATGGGGAGGTCTACCTCTGCGGCGGCACCGAGAGTATGAGCAACATTCCATACATCCTCAAAAAGGCCCGCTGGGGGTACAAACTCCGTCATGCCGAGCTGACCGATGCGCTGTGGGAGGGGCTGACGGACCCTATCTGTGGGCAGATCATGGGGCGTACGGCGGAGAACCTGGCCGAAAAATACGACATATCCCGGGAGGAACAGGATAAATTCGCTGTTCAATCCCACAAGAAGGCCTTTATGGCCCAGCGTATGGGCAAGTTCGATGACGAAATCGTCCCGGTCGAGGTGGTGAAGAAAGTCGCCGGTCGGGAGGTGGCCCGCGAGAAGATCACCCAGGACGAGACCATCAATCCGGCCTTGAGCGTGCAAAAAGCGGCCCTGTATCCCACCGTTTTCAAGGAGAACGGCACGGTGACGCCGGCCAACGCCTGCCCGATTTCCGATGGCGCGGCCGCTATGATTGTTTGCACGGCGGAAAAGGCGCAGGAGCTGGGATTGAAGCCCACGGCGCGGATCGTCAGTTACGCCTACGCGGGAGTGGACCCAGCTTACATGGGCATCGGGCCGGCATTTGCAATGCCTAAGGCACTCCAACGGGCCGGTCTGACGATGGAGGACATTGGCCTGATCGAGTTGAACGAGGCGTTCGCGGCCCAGTGTTTGGCCGTGGCCAAGGAGATGATGGCCCAGGGGCATGCCTGGGATTGGGATAAGGTCAACGTCAACGGCGGTGCCATCGCGTTGGGACATCCGGTTGGCTGTACGGCGGCCAAACTGGTGGCTACTCTGACGCATGAGATGCAGCGGCGTAAGGTGCGCTATGGCATAGATACGATGTGCGTCGGCGGTGGACAGGGTGGTTGCCTGATTTTGGAACGTATTCCGATGGAGTAGGAGGGAAATATGTACATCTTTAAAGCAGCTGTAGTGGGCGCCGGGACAATGGGCGGGGAGATCGCCCAGGTGATCACATTTTCCGGCCTTCCGGTGGTGCTCAAGGATATAGATCAGAAGATGCTGGACGCCGGCATGGCCAAGGCCCGCTCGATCTATCAACGGCGGGTGGACAAGGGGAAGATGAGCGCCGGTGAAATGGAGTCCAAGCTGGACTTGATCATCCCCACATTGACGTACGATGAGTTTGAGGACGTAGATATCGTCATCGAGGCCGTGCCGGAGAAGATGGAGATCAAGAAGGCAGTGTTGAAGGAGTTGGAGACAGTGTGCCCGGAGCAAACGATCTTCGCCAGCAACACATCCGCGCTTTCGATCTCTGAGATGGCCGCCGCGACCGGCAAACCGCACAAGGTGATCGGGATGCACTTCTTCAACCCGGCCAGCGTGATGAAGTTGGTGGAGGTGATCCCCGGTCTCGACACGGGCCAGGAGACGGTGGACGATGTGGTGATGTTCGCCGAGAGCCTGCGCAAACTGCCGGTGGTGGTCCAGGAGTGCCCCGGTTTTCTGGTCAATCGCCTGTTGATGCCCTATCTCAACGAAGCAACCAAAGCGTTGGAGGAAGGGGCGGCGACGGCGACGGAGATTGATCAGGCCATTGTGGCGTGGGGCATGCCGATGGGGCCGTTTACTCTGATGGATATGTTGGGGATTGACGTCTGTGGGCACGTTGGGGAGTACCTGTACAAAGAGTACGGCGACCGGATGTCCCCTGCGCTCTTGTTTTCCCGTTTGATCGAAGCCGGCCGATTGGGTCAAAAGAGCGGGGCCGGTTTCTATGACTACCCCGGCGGAGAGTCACCGGTGGTTCAGGAGATGATCCAGGAGTTGCAAGCGTCGGAAGCAGTGGCGACTGGCACCTCGTTCAGCGCGGAACGGTTGATGTATCCCCTGATCAATGAGGCCGCGTTGTGTGTCCAGGAGCAGATCGCCAGCCTGACGGACATTGACATGTCCATGGTCGCCGGCACGGGGATGACCTACGACGGTGAGCGGATTGGCCCATTGGCCATCGCTGACCAGATCGGCCTGGATGTGGTGGTGGATACGTTGAACCGCTTGGCCGAGGAGTTGGGGCCGCGTTTCAAACCGGCCCGTCCCCTGACATTGCGTGTCCGAGCCGGACATCTGGGTAAGAAAACTGGCAAGGGTTTCCACGAATACACGTAATGCACGTAAACGACCGTCGGAGCAGGGCTTGCCCCCGCCCCGGTGGATTGGGGTACCATATCAAGT
>CAZXVB010000346.1:0-3561 GCA_964643875.1 uncultured Anaerolineales bacterium
GATTCTGTTGGCCGCGTTAATCCCCTACACAGCCATCGAGGGGGTGCGCCTGGCCCTCACGGCCGGCGTACCCTTCCACCTTGATCCAGAGCACGGCCGTCAGCTCGGCCTGGCGTTGACCGGGGCTGCACTGAGCGCACTGGCTCCTTGTTTTGCTGCCCGCCGGTGGTCCCCGATGGTCCGGCGGAGCGTCGTCACCCTCTTGACTTTGTTGGCCTGGGTCCCCCCGTGGATTTCCCTGGCACGCATTTGGCCGCTGTTCACCGCCCTGTACGGCCATCCGCTCAGGCCGGGATGGGGTGTGTTCGTCTGCGCGACCGGGTTTGGCCTGTTGTGGTTCACGGCCTGGCGGTGGGATACACACCACGTCGGGTAGACTGCAACCGACCACACCGGGGACGTGTCAGCCTATGAACGTCTCCACCATCGCCAATACCTGATCCGGGGCCAGGTTACGCATAGAGGTGGCTTTATTGGGGCAAGCCACCGCGCAGGCGCCACAACTCTGGCACAACGCCGTGTTGACCGTCGCCAGTTCGCGCCAGGGGTGCAACTCCCGCGCCCCATACGGACAGACGGCCACGCATCGGCCACAGCCGGAACAAAGTTCCTCGTCCACTACGGCCACCGTCGGCTCCGTCGTCATATGGGGTTGGGCAAAGAGTTGCAACACCTTGGCCGCCGTGGCGGAGGCCTGAGCGACGGTTTCCGGGATGTCCTTGGGGAATTGAGCTGCACCGGCCAGGTAAATGCCGGCCGTGGGGCTTTCCACCGGACGGAGTTTGGGGTGCGCCTCGGCAAAGAACCCACTTTCGTCTATGGCGACGTGCATCAGGCGGCCCAGGGCGTCGCTGCCGGCGCTGGGAATGGCCGCCATAGCCAACACCACCAGGTCAGCCTCGATCTGCACGGCCTGACCACTCAAGGTGTCCGCACCCCACACCACCAGCCGGCCACCCCGCTGGATGATTCGGGAGACCTTGCCCCGTAAATAGACTACACCCAGTTCTTCCATTGCATATTGCACGAACTCATCGTATCCCCGTCCCTGGGAGCGGATATCAATGTAGAATACATAAGCCTGCCCGGTGGGCATCATGCGGCGATAGGCGCTGGCCTGTTTGGCGACGTACATACAACAGATTTTGGAGCAATATGGCCGATGGAAGCGGGGATCACGGGAACCGGCGCACTGGACCCAGACGATCTCCTGGGGCACACGTCCGTCCGAGGGGCAGTGGATCTGACCGCGCTTCAGCATCTCCTCGAACTGGAGGCTGTCCACGACATCGGGATAGTGCCCACCACCGTATTCGGGCAGGCGCGCCTGGGGATACAGGTCGAAACCGGTAGCGAGCACCACGGCCCCCACGGGGGTCTCGGTCAGCGGCGCATCGCTGCCGGCATCGGAGGATCGCAGGCGGACGGTGAAATTCCCCACGTAGCCTTCGAAATCGGCGACTTCGGTGCGGGTCCGTACCTCGATTCGAGGGTGATGGGTGACCGCTGCGATTCGCTCGGTCAACAAATCGTCGCTATCGTCGAAATTGAGATAGAGCGGCGAGAGCTGCGTCATCCGTCCGCCCAGGTGGTCCGCGCGTTCTACCAGCACGACCGGATAGCCTGCTTCGGCGATCTCCAGGGCAGCCGTCAGACCAGCGATGCCGCCCCCGACGATCATCGCTCGTTTAGTAATGGGCAGTTCCAAGGGGAACAAGGGATCGTCGTAGCGCACCTTTTCAACGATGGAGCGCACTGTCTCGATGGCCTTGCTGGTCGCGGCCTGCGGCTCCTTCTGATGGGGCCAGGCGACTTGCTCGCGGATGTTGGCGATCTCCAGACGGTAGGGATTCAGGCCGACACTGGCGGCTGCCTTGCGGAACGTCGTCTCGTGCATAGAGGGTGAACAGGCCGCCACGACTACACCATCTAGTTGATGCGTC
Organism: uncultured Anaerolineales bacterium; assembly: GCA_964643875.1. Classification (GTDB taxonomy): domain Bacteria; phylum Chloroflexota; class Anaerolineae; order B4-G1; family B4-G1; genus CAZXVB01. The sequence goes on from CAZXVB010000346.1 coordinate 1,944, forward strand.
TCGATGCTGTTCCGGATCAACTCCTGGCCGGGGTCAGAGCACATATACTTGTAGTCCGTGGCGAAGGCGACGCCGGGATATGCCTGTAACTCCTGGGCGACCTGTTCCACATCCACGGTGCCGGCGATATTCAAGCCACAGTGACAGACAAAGACACCAATTCGAGGCATGAAGCTACTCCTGAGTAGAAGATAGGACGTGGGACCAATGAGAGAATAATTTGAGCACCTGGGCCGCAGCTCCACCGGCGTGCGAAACGGTCTCCGGGATATCCATCGGCCCACTGCCGGCCCCGGCGATGAAGACGCCGGGCCGCTCGGTCTCCACCGGGTGGATGTTAGGGTCGCGGGAAAGCAACCAGCCGTGCGAGTCCACGGACAGATGAAGCATTTGGGCCAGACGGCGCGTCTCTGGGCGGGGCAGGAGCGCCGGCGCTACGACGACCAGGTCGGCGGCGATCTGGATCTGCTGGCCGCTCAGGGTATCCGCTCCCCACACGACGACCTTTCCGTCTCTGCTGTCCTCATCGGACCGTGTCGTCTGGAAAACCCGTGAGACTTTACCGCGTAGATAGACGACCCGCTCGTCCTCCATCGCCCGTTGAGTGAATTCATCATACCGCTTACCCGCTGCTCGGATGTCAATGTAAAAGACGTAGGCCTGTCCATGGTGCACCCGGTGGCGATAGAGGGTGGCCTGCTTGGCGGTGTACATACAACAGATTTTGGAACAATAGGGCTGGTGTTTTTCGGGGTCGCGGGAACCAGCACACTGAATGAAGACGATTTCCTGGGGTTCCTTTCCATCGGACGGACGCCGGACTTTACCGGCGGTCGGGCCGGAGGCGGAAAGTAGCCGCTCGAAAGCCAACCCGTCAATCACGTCGGGGATCTTCCCCCCGCCGTATTCGGGCATGTGGGAGAGGTCGTACAGATCGTACCCGGTCGCCAGGATGATCGCTCCGACGGATTCTTCGATCAACATATCGTTCTGCTCGTAGTCAATGGCCCCTACCGGACAGAAACGTTGGCAAGCCCGGCACTTGCCGCGCTGGAAGAAGATGCAATGTTCCCGGTCAATGACCGGCTTGTTGGGCACCGCCTGGGGCGAGAGGGTGTAGATGGCCTTGCGTTGCCCTATACGGCGCTCGAACTCGGCAGGCAGCCGGGTGGGACACTTTTCCTGGCAAACGCCACAACCGGTACAACGGTCCCAATCCACGTAGGCGGCGCGCCGACGAATGCGAACATCGAAATGCCCCATATCTCCTGTGATGGTCTCGACCTGGGAGTATGTGTACAGGCGGATGTTTTCGTGATGCCCAACCTCGACCGTGCGTGGGGTCAGGATGCATTGGGCACAATCGAGGGTGGGAAATGTCTCGGATAGTTGGGCCATACGCCCCCCGATGGAGGGGAGATTTTCCACCAACACCACTTCGTACCCAGCGTTGGCGATGTCCAGAGCGGCCTGCATACCAGCGATGCCGGCGCCTACGATCAGCACACGGGGAATCAGAGGTTGTCCTGTCATAATGTCTCTATCATAATATCAAAGTATAATTCTCTTTGTTCGCCGAAGGTCTCCTGACCGAGGCGGAACAGCCCTGTTTTAGCCC
>CAZXVB010000347.1:0-3555 GCA_964643875.1 uncultured Anaerolineales bacterium
CCTGTGGTCGTGAGAATCTGTCAATGCCGGTTTGCGGAGGACATACGGACATTCTATCGCCACCTTAATCAGGTTGGCGACCGAACCAAGGAATCCAACCGACAGGTGGTTGCCCAATGTATGCGTGATCCCAGCTCGCCGGTTCAGATCGTCGCGGGATTGCAGGGGCAAGAGCTAAAGTAACGACGCGGCGTTGACCGTCTGGGAAGGCAAACAGTTGCCCCATGCCTTCAATGAACTCGTCCACGTTGCCGAGTAAGCCCCGGAGTTGCGCGACGAAATCTACGCGCTTGGCGTCCGCTATCATAACCATAGCCGGAGCGTGGTACGCCAGGCTGCCCGGAGACTGTTGAAGCGGCTGTAGCGACTACCCTATTGATCTTCGAGAGAAGTCAAGGCCGCCGCGGCCGCGCCCAGCACCCCCACTTTATCTCCCAGTTGAGCCGGAACGACCTGTGCCTCCTGCGCCGCCGCCCGGAAGGCGTGCCGGCGGACGGCCCGGCGAACTGGATCGAATAACGTCTCTCCTAGCTTGCTCAGCCCCCCGCCGATCACGATCATCTGGGGATTGAACAGATTGACCAGACTGGCCATCCCAATCCCCAGGTAGTTTATCGCGGTGTGCAGGATCATCTGGGCTTCGTGGTCGCCGCGTTGGGCGGCCTCGGCGACCAGCTTGGCCGTAATCTGTTGAGGGTCGCCATCGGCTAATTCGGCGATCAACGTCGGCACGCCCCGGGCAACCCGCTCCCGGGCTTCCCTGGCGATGGCTGTCCCGGAGGCCAGGGCTTCCAAACATCCCCGATTGCCACAGCCACAGAGTGGGCCGTTGGGCAACACACCGATGTGCCCGACCTCTCCTCCCATGCCGCTTGTGCCGTGGTACAAACGGCCGTCCAGGATCAACCCGCCGCCAATGCCGGTGCTGACGGTGACGTAGATCATATGGCGAGTGCCCCGACCGGCTCCAAACCGATGCTCTCCCAATGCAGCCGCATTCGCATCGTTCTCCAGGTAAGTTGGAATGGACAGAGCGTCCTCGAGTATCTGCCGGAGGGGGACGCGGTCCCAGCCCGGCAGGTTTGGCGGGGCGATGACCACACCGGCCTCGATATTCAATGGACCTGGTGCGCCCACACCGACCGCGGCGACCTGGGAGGGGGTCACGCCGGCCTGCTCTACCACCGACCGGGCCGCGTTCAGCATTCGTTGCACGACGGCCTCTGATCCACCATGAGCCTGGGTGGAACGATAATCGTAGGCTATGATTTCCCCGTCACCGGCGACCAGGCCGGTACCGATTTTGGTCCCGCCCAAATCAATGCCTATCACATATGTGGTGATGTTTGCCATTATGCGCCTCTACTATTTATTCGACTTCTCATTTCCTCTCTGTTTTGTCATGCCAGCCACTGGTCACAATAGATACGGTACCCACATCGCCGACAACGGGCCGGATCATTATGGTCACGGGGGGCCTCTCCAGCCCGAAGATCGGCGCGCATAGCAGCCAGCGTATCTAACAATGTCTCCTCCAGCTCCTGCGTGTACGCCACCTGGACGGTATGCTGGGGGTATTGAATGATACCGTAGGGCGGACGCCGGTGGTACTCACTTTCCACCAGGCAGCAGTAGGCAGCCAGTTGAAGCAAATGGGATAAGTAAGGTTGCGAAGGAGTGGAGCCAGACTTGACCTCGACGGGTATGATCGCCTGACCGGCGTCATTGTCGTCATCAGCATCATCGGCAACATCGGCGACAACCAGGTAGTCAGGTTTGCCGGTCAGGCGCAACTCCGACGAGAACAGGGAACGTTCCGGCCGGCGCCAACCACCGGTATCGGCGTAGATCACGCGCCCTTGCGGTAAGCCGCTGCGGGCCTGGGTGCGCCGCGCCCACCGGAACAGTAACATCGAAAGTATCAAGAGCAGGAAGAACAAGAGCGCCACTGCGAAACTCCGTTATGAGTACCTGACTGATGGGATGGCCAAGAGACCGAATACAGCCCTCCGTGTGCCCTTACCACCCGCTTACCCACAAGACTCCTACGAGCACGGCCAGCGTCAACAGGAGGTAGGCCAGCCGATTAGCCCACAGAGCACTTCTCACCCGACGACCATGGCGGGCATGGGCCGCCTTGCCGGCGGCCATTTCGCGCCGATGGGCCGAAGGCCGCCCCTCGATACAGCCCAGCCACCACGCGTGGGGGCAATAGAGGTATTGCCCGACCTCACTGGCTCGGATGATGTAATCGTCCCGATCATTAGATGTGTTGTGCAATAGTGAAAAGCCCCACTTTGGACACGGATGAACGCGGATAAACACGGATTTCAGGGATAGAATGGATACAATCCGTGTTTTTCCGCGTGAATCTGCGTCCCATTCCCCACTTTTCTTATTGTGCAACAACTCTATTCGTTGGTAATATCGGTAACGGTTCTATCAAATGCCTTCAGAGCGTGGAGCAGACGGTATTGTTGAAGACTGGTGGTCAGATCGCCACGGGTGCGTTCCAATACTCCCCGCAATTGATCTACGCGACGGCGCAAGCCACCGGTGATGGCGTCGGGGAAATCGAAGGTTACCAGCAGGTCGTAGACCTCGTCCATAGTGCCCAGAAGCCGCTCTGCCTCGGCGGTCTCTCCGCGCCGCAGTTCGTCCAGGCAACGACGGCGGAGTTCGCTGGCGGCTTCACACAGGCCGTTGAGGTATGCCGCATACTCCACGCCGATTTCCTCCGGCGTAGGAATGGGCTGACCGGTGGTCATCGCCAGTGTAGCGTGGGCCTCCACCAATTCCTTGAGGGCATCCTGGGTATATCCAGCATACAACAAGTCTGGGTACGGGGCCACGCTTTCCCGAATATGGCGGGCCACTTCATCGGCCTGAGCGAGCAAGCGACGAGCTTTGTCCCATTCATCCCGGTGACCAGCGCGAATGGTCGTGGCGCACAGACGGATCAGCTCACGAGAGTGCCGTAACACTTCGTCGCGGATTTGATTGCGGGCCTTGAAATTGTCTCGAATACGTTCGGATATGCGGTCCAGGTCACTCACGATGCCTCCCGGTGTTACGATTTCGGTTCGTCCGGGGGTTTGATGCCCCCAAAGAACTGTTGGGCTAGCATATTCCCCGTTTCTGGGGTCCTGATCTCCCCAAACTGCGCTTCGTATCGTTCCAAATTTTCCTGTAGAGCACGCAACAGGAGCTTGGCATGTAACGGGGTGGTGATGATCCGGGCGTAGACTTTGGCGCGTGGCGTGTTGGGCAACACACGGGCAAAGTCAATGATGATTTCCGATGGTGAATGGGTGATCAAGGCCAGGTTGGCATACGTGGCATCCAGATCGGGGGGAACTTCGATATTGATTTGCACCGATTTGGGACGTGACGGTGACATAACAACTCCTTTCATACCATTCCAGTTACTATTCAGGCCGACGGTTGAAACCGCGCCTCAGGAACACCCCCTACCCGGTGGCGGGTATTCCCCCACCGGCGAAACGGCCTGGCGACGCCTGGTTGGGCGAGGTCTCCGACCGAAGCCCCCGGGCC
>CAZXVB010000348.1:0-3555 GCA_964643875.1 uncultured Anaerolineales bacterium
TTGACCTGTGCATTACTCCGGAACGAGGAGGGTCAACAACTGCTCGGCGGCCCGCTCCCAGGTGAACAGGGCCGCGCGCGCTTTGCCCCGCTCGATCATCTCGTGCCGCAGGCGCGCGTCGGATAGGACCCGCTCCATACCGGCCGCCAGCGCTTCAACATCATGAGGCGAAACCAACACCGCCGCATCCCCGGCGACCTCCGGCAGTGACGAAACGTTCGAGCAGACGACCGGTGTGCCGCACGCCATTGCCTCCAGAACCGGTAACCCGAAACCTTCATACAGAGAGGGAAAGACGAATAGAGCCGCTTGGCGATACAGCGCCGGCAGGTTCTCGTCGGCCACGAACCCGGTGACTAGCACCCGATCCCTGTGACGGGCTGCCTCGGCCAGCACGTCGTCGCACAGCCACCCCTGCCCTCCGGCGATGACCAGTTGCCAACCTGCGCACACTGACAGACTGGTGAAAGCCCGAATCAGACGGAGGTAGTTCTTGCGCGGCTGGATGGTGCCCACTGAGAGCACGTAAGGGCGCTCTCCGATGCCGTACTGCTGAAGCCGCTGACGTTCCAAGGCTTGTGCACTCTCCGTTTGCTCTGTCTGGGGCTGGGGGCGGAAACGAGCGTCTACACCGCTGTAGAGCACGGTGACTTTCTCCAGTGGCACGTCCCAGTAGGTGGTCAGGTCGGCGCGGGTCGCTTCGGAGTCGGCCAACACCCGGTCGGCCCGGGCGACTGACTGAGGCACGACCCGGTTCAGGTAAGCCGCCAGGCTGGGAACAAAGTGTTCCGGATAGCGTCGGAACGAAAGATCGTGTACTGTCAAGAGGGTACGGGTTCCCCGCCGGGTCGGCGGCAGGACGAAATCCGGCGAATAGAACACGTCCAGTGGGCCGGTGATTGTCTCCACCGGGATGGGTAGCCGGAGTCGGTGCCACAGCCGGGCCATCCAATCATCGCTGAGGGGGAGGGTACGGATGCGTATGCCTGATCCTGCGACTCGCGCTCGCCAACGATGGTCCGTCAGTCCCCCTGTGGCGGCGAAGATGGTATAGTGGTGCTCGCTTGATCGCTGGAGCAACGCCGATACCAGCTCACGGGCATACCGCCCAATCCCGGCTCCCTGTCGGGCGGCGGCGGTGTAGTCTATGCCGATGCGGGCCATAGTTGCGCTCACCTCACCCGCACCGTGGTCAGCGTGACTTGCTTCGATTGCATGCGCCCATCCGAAGGCGTTACCGGCAAGTGACGGATGGTCATCTCGGCATCACTTCCCCCGCCAGTCTGCTCCAGGGCATAGACCGTGATCCGCAGTTCGTAGACGCCGGGCAGTACATCCGGCGCAATGGAAAGGCGATGGGCGTCTATAACCGTCTGTCCCGGCGTCCAGATCGTCGTCGGAGCGGCTCCCTCCTGCGGCCATCCATCCCATTGAGCCGCTTTGCGCTGGGCGGTGTCAATCAACTGAAGCGAGAAATTGTAGTTCTCCGCCATCGGCCGCAAGCCCTGCCAGTATAACATCACCGTGATGAGGTCACCGGGCGAGACGACCACCCGATCGAGATCGTACCCTACCAGGGCCAGTTGATCGTCGAAGCGAATGGTAAGCGGATTGGGCACTCCGGCCGCACGGCGGCGGATCTCAATGTGCCCAAACCGGACGTTATCCGCCGGAGCTTCCGGAGACACACGACCTGCCCTCCCGACCGGCAGGCGCGCCCCGGTGAGCCGGTCGTACATCCCCACCTCGATCTGGGCGTGGTCGGGGGCATAGGCCGTCTCCGGGATGCGCAACACGTACCGGTCGGCCCAGCGCATACCCGGCGTCAGTGCCATCGTCGAAAGCCGTCCCAGGCCGGGGAATGTGTCCCGCTGCGCCACCGGACGTTCCCCTTCGCCCAGCAGGTGCACGAAGACGGTGTAGTCTCGGTCGGTGGGTGTCAGTGCTTCCCAGTAGAGTGTCACCGCAACGGTATCTCCCGGGAAGACTGAGGCACTGCCGTCAGTATCCAGAGCGACGCCCAGCAGGCGCATCGCGTCGCCGAAATCCACTTCCATCGTCTGGGGGATAGTCACCACTTCGGCCTCCGACAACGCCTCCGGCCGGGCATAGGCTGGGCGGATCCAGGCCCAGGGGGCGATCACGGCCAGGGTCAACAGGAAGAGCACCACTCCGGTGATCGCTGCTCGCCTCCAGCGAGCCGGGAACCAGGTGCTCCATCCCAGCACTAACAGCAGTGACCAGACCGGTAAGGCGGAAAAAATCAGTCGCCCTTGGGAGGACCACGTATCACGTGCCCACGAGAGCGCCCAAGGTAGGAGGACCCCCGCGCCCCACAGGAGACAGAGGACGAAGGAGAGTGTCGCTACCGGCAAGCCCTTTTGCTTATCCCGCGCCGCGATACGGGATACGCCTCCCACGACCAGGCCCAGGAGGGCTATCCCGGTCAACACGTTGAGGGTCGTGTAGGCCCAGGCGGGCATGGGCAAATTGAGACCGCCGAAGTTGCCCCAGTAGCCGGCTGCGAAGCTGTGTCGCTCGCGCCATAGTTGGGCCAGGTCGGCGGGGACTTCTCGCGTCCCCAGGATCACCTTGAAGACGTTCAACCCCAGGGGGTCACCGTAGAGTTGCCAGTTTCGTAGATACCACCAACCGGCGATCAACAGCAGAGGGAACAGTGTGGCCGCCCCGCCAAGGAGGAACTCGGTCCACGAGCGCTGCCGTGCGGCCCGTATCCCCACCACCAGCGCGGTGATGATGGCCAGGGCAGGCCAACCGAGCTTGGTCAGGGCGGCCAGGCCGAGCACGCATCCCAGCGCCAGATATTGGCGCATCGCCGCCGGGATGCTCCACGTTTCTTGTTCGGCCAGCCGGATGAGCATAAGCAGCGCCAGGCTGAAGAGCGGGATCGCCAGGTTGTCGTTGTTGACTGCCCCGGCGATGAAGACCACCATGGGCGTGAAGGCCTGAACCGCTGCCGCGCCCCAGGCTAATTCGGGGTGGTTGGGGCACACCACTTGCCCGATGCGGTAAGTCAGATAGACCGCCAGCGTGCCCATCCCCACCGAAAGGAAACGAATGATGTGGATGGCCAACACGGTTCCCCGCCAGGGGAATGCTTCTCGCTCCGGGTCGTGGACCACCAGGTTGATGTTGCCGTCGGGGGTGGCAACGCCGTTATCCACGTGAGGATTGAGGTGACGCACGGTGTCCATGTCGGCGGTGTTGATCCAGAACGTGGCTCCGGCACCAACGAGGTAGTACAGCGGCGGCTGGCTGCCTTCCTGTCGCCAAGGCGTCTCCTCGCCCGGCACCTGTACCGGTAAGGCCCAATGGTCGGCGATGTATTTGACCATTGGGTAGTGCCACAACTCGTCGGAGGCCTCGAAGGGCGGCACGACGATGCTATAGACGATGCCCAGGATAAAAAAGGCGATCAAAATCCAGTGGTGAGATGTGAATTCACTACCCGACATATTGATCGGTAACCCTCCCGCAGGTTTGAAATTATGTCAGTTGCACGTGTATAGCCCCACATCAGGGCACGAAATGCCC
>CAZXVB010000349.1:0-3549 GCA_964643875.1 uncultured Anaerolineales bacterium
ATCGGGCGGCATCCGGTGCGTAACGCAAAGTGTCAACCAATGATGAACCATCCCTAACCGATTGCTCTGTATGGCATTTTAGCCAATCAACTCGAAATTACGTCGGGCCTGCGGGAGGATTTCGCTCTCCAAAGTCCAAATTTTAAACACTGATGCCCGATTTACAATCGAGACGTGTGACGCACCTCCAAAGTACGTTGCACGTATGGCCTCACATCATCCGCAACTTATGCGTCAATTCCGTTGGCGTGTCGGCAGTCACCGGCCGATATTCAATCCCTGGGTAGTACGTCCGATAGAACTCCTCCAGGCTCTGGTCGCCAGGCCAGAGGTGGGGGTTGACAGCAATGACCTGGCGCACGTCCAGGTCTCCGATCCCGGCATCATCAGCGCTACCCCCGATGGTGTAGTGCTTTTCCTCCCACGAGCCTCGTACCACGGCCCGCGCCCACTCAGCATCGGCTCCCGGCGGTAGCAGAACGTAGACCCGCTCGTATTGGGTACGTGGTTTCCCCCGTGGTGAAGTCGGTTGAGGGCTTTCTCCTCCATACTTGAACGCTTTTGCCGGGTCTTTGCGTGTGTAGGTGATCAATTTTTCCGCCACGGGGGTTTCCCCCACATCGAACTCACTCCAGGGAGGACCGAAACTTCCCCAGGTAAAAACGGTGGCCCCGACCACATAGTCATCTTTCTGCAATTCCTTGTCGTACCACACCAACTGGCGGAAATAGTAGTCGTATTGATCCGGTTCATTGTCCTTCTCGCGCCAGAACTTTCCCAGTTTTTTCCATGCCTTGGGCGGAGTGTCAGGGGGCTTGGGGTTGACCAGTGGATCAATCCCACACTCAGTGATCACCAGGGGCATACTCCCCAATCCGTTGGGGATCAGGTATTGGCGGTAAACCTTGCGGTAGCGTAGTGTAGTCCACCCTTCATCCCCCTCGTCGGCGTGGGGATCGAGTTGGTATTTGCCGGTCATCCACCACATCCAGGGATGACTGTATTCGTGCAATCCCAGGATCGCCTGATACGTCAAACCGGCCTCGATTGCCGGGAGGAAAGCCGGCCACAACGCCAGGTCAGGGGTACCGGTTGCGAAGTTCCCGATCACACATTTCAATCCGGCATCGGCCATCAACTTCATCCGTTCGATCTCGAATTGGGCATACCAACCCATATCTTCTTTGGTGTTCCAGACCGGTTCGTTGTGTCCCTCCCAATAGATAATGGCGGGGTTGTTCTTGTACGTGGCGATCTGATCTCGAACGAACTGCTCTGCCGCCTGGCGCGGGGTTTTGCCGGTAGTGCGTTGCAATTGGGCGTCGTATTCCGATTGAAATACACGTCCGATGACCAGGGTGCTGCGTGGGATTTCATTAGCTAACCCCCATTCTCCTACCAACTTGACCACTGCCGGGCCGACGGCAATGTACTCTGACAAGCCAGCGACCATTCGCAAAACGTGAGGCCCAAGTTTCGTTGGCATATTTCTCCTTTCACACACTTGGTTGACTGTAGCAGAGATGCCCCCGCCTTTATTGAATGTGGTCATGCTTCGGGAACATCCACAGCGGTTACAGTGTACGCCAAAATGAACGTCAAAGCAAGGAGTCGGGTCTATCTCTAAGCGTGCCTGTGTCAGGGCGTACGGTCAGGAGACCAGCCACATACGTATTTTCCAACTTGGAAAGCGCTATCGCTACGATAATGACCAACGGCGCACGAACTCCGTAAACAGGCGGACACCGAAGCCGGTTGCACTCTTGGCGGGAATGTAGGGATTCTCTGGGATATCGAAGGCCATACCGGCCATATCTACGTGTGCCCACACCGGGTAGTCCACGAAGTGCTTAAGAAATGTGGCCGATGAACCGACGCCTCCCCCTCGTTCACCACTATTGCGGATGTCAGCGGTCTGGGATTTCAGTTGTTTCTCGTATTCAGGGAACAACGGCATCGGCCAGAGCCGTTCGGCCGTGGCCTGAGCGGCTGAAAGGAGAGTTTCCCGAAGGCGGTCGTCAGTACTGAACAGCCCGGCGGCCATTCCCTTTCCCAAAGCAACGACACAGGCCCCTGTCAGTGTGGCGATGTCCACCACAGCCACGGGGTTGAAACGCCCGGCATAGACCAATGCATCGGCCAAGAGCATCCGCCCCTCGGCATCTGTGGAGTTGATCTCGATGGTGACTCCATTGCTGGCGGTAAAGACTTCCTGGGGGCGATAGGCGTGGCTGCCGATCATATTGTCGGAGGCGGGCGCCAGCCCCACGACGTGTAACGGCAGGTCCAACGCGCCGATGGCCCGCATCGCGCCGATAACGGCCGCCGCACCGGCCATATCGGTCTTCATCGTAGACATCCCTTCTTTGCTCTTGAGGCTGTAACCACCGGTATCGAAGGTTACCCCTTTCCCGACCAAGACGATGGTATCCAAATCTTCTGCCCGGTCTGCGTTATGTTCCAGGATGATGAACTGCGGTGGGGTATCTGTGCCTTGGGCCACAGCCAACAAAGCACCCATCTTGAGCGCTTCCATCTGTTTGCGACCGAGGACTTCGACACGCAACCCGACTTCATCGGCAACCTGGGTGGCCGTCTGGGCCAGGTAGGTAGGGGTACAGATGTTGGGAGGCAGGTTGACCAAGTCACGGGTCAACACGACGCCGGCCGCGATGGTTTCAGCAGTGTGCGCTCCTCGTTGGACAGCCGGCAAATCGGTCGGCTCGAAGACCGTCAATTCCAGAGTGTGAGGGTCGGGTGGCTTAGGCGGCTCAGTCTTCTGCCCGTGATAGCGATACAGCCCCAACAAGCTGCCCTCGACGACGGCTTGAGCGGCTACCTCGGCGGAGAGACCACCAGCGCCGGCGCCATGCAGGATCGTCGCCACCCGTTCTGCGCCCAGATCGCGGGCTTTCTGAATGGCCGTAGCCGCTGCCCGCCGGACCGCTTCCGCCGGATCGGCATCGAAGTGATCACGCTGGCCCAACCCCACGATGAGTACCCGGCGGGCAGGAATGGCCCCTCCCGGATATAGGACGACGGTTTGACCGGCCTTGCCGGTTAAGTCACCACCGGCGATCAAGGCGCTGATAGCGCCATTCAGGGCGGTGTCCACCGCGCTGGTGGCACCGCCGGGTTGCGTATCCTCGAAGAGGTTGACGATGATAGTATCGGCATCACTGTTTTGAATCGCCCCGGAGACGACCTGGATGTGTGTCATTGTGCTACCTTCTTTGTTTCCGCAATATCTTCAGGCTCAGGAACAGAGATGGTGACCCGTAGGCAGTCGGGAAGATCGCCTTGCCCCAACTTGCGAAGTGCCCATTGTTGAACATAGAGTGTACCAATTACCGGAGGGCCATCGGTGGCCTTTTCCTGGTAACGACGGGTATTTTTAGTATCCTTTTCGACCTCGAATAACAGTGCAATCGCTTTCATTCAACTCCTTTCGTAACTCTCGAACTACTTCTTTAGCGATGAAATCGTCCATAGGGAGCTTGCAGCCGAGCGTCCACCTGCGCGGACGCGCCTGTCCACGCAGGTGGACAG
>CAZXVB010000350.1:0-3531 GCA_964643875.1 uncultured Anaerolineales bacterium
CAGGCGCGGTTTCAACCGCTGGCCTGAGGAGTAACCAGGGATAGAATGGATACAATCCGTGTTTTTCTGCGTGAATCCGTGTCCCATTTCCCACTTTTCTTATTATGCAACAACTCTACTGGGAGTAGAAATGGAGGAGGTGTATGTGGAAGGAATTCAGGGAATTTGCTTTGCGTGGAAATGTTGTGGATATGGCCGTCGGCATCATCGTGGGTGCGGCTTTCAGCACCCTTATCAAATCTCTGGTGAGTGATCTGCTGATGCCTCCCATCGGTCTTCTGTTGGGAGGTGTGGATTTCAACAACCTTTTTTGGCTTCTGAAAATGGGAGATCCGGCCGGCCCTTACCTCTCTCTGGCGGACGCTCAGGCCGCCGGAGCGGTCACCATCAACTACGGTGTGTTCCTCGACAACGTCGTCAGTTTTCTGATCGTAAGTGGGGTGATGTTTTTCATGATTCGGGGCATCAATCGGCTCCAGGGACAGAAGGAGGAACAGCCCGCGTCAGAAGAGGCGGCTACGAAGGAATGCCCCTTCTGCTTATCCGTAATCCCGGCGGACGCCGTCCGTTGCCCTCATTGCACCTCTAATCTGTCCGAGTGAGGTATTTTCTCAATCATCTTGGGTAGGGGCTAGTTCTGTACCTGCTCGTCAAGACAACCGCAAGGCTTCGTCCCTAGTTGACAGGAGGCTGAGTAACTTGACAATGTCACATTCGCTTAATGACGCCGGATTTGCCCTTTAACGTTGGGCGAGGTCTCCTGACCGAGCCACTTTGGGGCTAAAACAGGGCTGTTCCGCCTCGGTCAGGAGACCTTCGGCGAACAAAGAGGTCAATGTGACATTGTCGAAGTAAGCATAGTTCCATTTTGGAGTGTGAAATGATATTCAGGGAACGCAAATCATTCGGTACGCCATTCGCTTTGTTCACCGGGCCATACCGGCTAGCCTGGGGATTGCCTGTGGGGCTGGTTCTCATCCTTGCATTGATGGGATGTCGGTCAGTGACACCATCACCACCTCCAACCTCGACCCTCCCACTTGCCACACCACAACCGATAAGCGCCACGCCGCTTCCCACGTCATCTCCAACGACTGTTTCGCCGACAGAGGAGGAAGTTATGGAAGAGCAGATTTTTATCTTGACCAGCACCGCTTTCGAGCATGAGAACGCCATCCCGGTGACACATACATGTGATGGTGAAGATATTTCCCCACCATTGACCTGGAGTGACCCACCGGCCGGAACCACTGCTTTTGCATTGATTATGGACGACCCCGATGCCCCCGGTGGAACGTGGGTACATTGGGTGCTCTACAACCTGCCGGCCGAGGCCCGCTCTCTTCCTCCAGGGGTCTCGACCGACGCGGAACGTTCCGATGGGAGTCGGCACGGTCGAAATAGCTGGCGTCGCCTGGGGTATGGAGGTCCTTGTCCTCCCGGCGGGACACATCGTTATTACTTTAAACTCTATGCCTTGGATACCCTGCTCGACCTGCCGACCGGGGCAACCAAAGATGAACTTTTGCAAGCAATGGAGGGTCACATCCTGGCTCAGGCCATACTTGTGGGAACGTACACTCGTTGATATTCACCAATTGTATATTCAGCTCACCCTCCCGTCGGATGCAGCCTTGCTGACCTGCGGAAGGGTACAAGGAGGAGATATGGTAGCCGACACCCATCTGACGAATCCGTTGCGGCCCTACTTAGGCCGATTGGCTGGTGTGCGCGACTTAGCGACAGGCATCAAGTTGTTCCAGGTCGAACTAACAGAGCCGGAGGGCCAGGCCACGATGAGGCAGTACAGGCCGGGACAATTTGCCTTCGTCTCGGCCTTTGGGGCTGGAGAGGCCCCATTCGGCATTGCTTCGATCCGCGGTCCGTACCTCGAATTTGCCATTAATGCCCTGGGACACGTGACGCATACTATTCACAAGTTGGAAGTGGGCGATCCGGTTGGCGTGCGGGGGCCATTGGGCAACTGCTTCCCACTAGACGAAATCCGTGGGCGGAATATCGTCATCATCGGCGGAGGCATTGGCGGAGCGCCACTGCGCCCGGTCATTCAGACAGTGCTGGATCATCGGGACGACTATGGACATCTGACCATATTGTGGGCGGCTCGTTCGCCCGATTTGCTCGTTTTCACCTCCGAGTTCGACGAATGGCGTGCTGCACCGGATACGGAGTTCCACGTCACCGTGGATCGGGGCGATGACCGGTGGAGTGGTCACGTTGGCCTGGTCACCCAATTGTTGGAGGAGGTTGATCCTTCTTCGGAGAATAGCATCGCCATCACCTGCGGCCCGCCGATTATGATTCACTTCGTCTTCTTGACGTTGCAAAAGCTGGGATTCAGGCCCGATCAGGTCCTGACGACCCTGGAAGCCCGTATGCACTGTGGGATCGGTAAGTGCGGGCGGTGCAATATGGGTGAAAAATACATCTGTGTGGATGGCCCGGTCTTCTGGCAACACGAGATCGCGGGGTTCCTGGAGGGATTTTTATAACCGATGACATTGATATCTCTCGACCAGACACCGAAGCGGGTATTGATGTTCGGCGGCAAAGGCGGCGTGGGCAAAACCACCTCATCGGCGGCCACCGCACTGCACTATGCCTGCACCGGACGGAAAACCCTGATCATCTCCAGTGACCTGACACCCTCACTTTCAGACATCTTCGAGACGGAAATCGGCCCCCTGGAAAAGCCCATTCTCCAGGTGCCCGGCTTGTATGCTCTGGAGATCAATCCCGACGAAGTGATGCGTCGCTGGAAAGAAAAGTTTGGACCGGAAGTCTACCAGGCTGCATCAGCTTTGGTGGACCTGCCGTATGATGAGGTGGTGGATTATGCAGCCATGGCGCCGGGCATCCAGGAGGAGTTTATGCTCGACTTCATCCTGGAGCGGGTACGGGATCATCGCTATGATATGATCGTTTGGGACACAGCGCCGGCTGGGGATACCTTGCATCTATTGGGATTGCCGGGACGCTTCATTGAGCACCTACGGTCTGCGCCCCGTATCTATCTGGAAGTGCAGAATGCCTTCAAACTCTCCCAAACTCCTTTTCTGGAGATCATCCGCAGTTGGCGGGTGTTGGCAGAAGAAACGATGGCGTTCTTCAGCGATGCCGACAACGTCGAATTCGTCATGGTGACGATTCCCGAAGCCCTGGGGGTCTACCAGAGCCGCCGGGTGATCGGAGAATTGGCCCGCCATGGGCTGGATGTCCACTACATCATCATCAATAACGTGATCGTGGATGCGGACTGTGATTTTCTGCGCCGGCGGATGGAGATGCAACGGCCCTATATCGAGATGCTGAACGATGACTACGGCGGTAAAATGACCCTGATCGAATTGCCGCTCCTGCCCTATGAAGTGAGGGGCGTCGAACATCTGAGACGAGTGGAGGAGATTCTCTTCCCGTCGTAACTGTTCATCCTGTGCTACTTAACTTGGATTGTAACTCCTCAGGCTGACGGTTGAAACCGCGCCTGAGGAGCTAAAGCTGGCTGTCCAC
>CAZXVB010000351.1:0-3529 GCA_964643875.1 uncultured Anaerolineales bacterium
TTCTTGAGGCAGCCCAAAGTGTAAACCAATTCCCAGGAGAAAATGAACCATCCCTAGAGCCTGTCCGAAAAATCGCTCCTGTAGCCGCGCAGCCCCGTGGTTCGCCCCCCTCAGTCCCCCCCGCCCGCAGGGAGGAAGCTTGCCCTCCTCCCGTGGAACGGGGGAGCTAGAGGGGGGCGCGTTTACGGCCTTGAAATCATACCCAGACGGTAGTGAATGATGGCCGCCGTTTCCGGATCGGGCAGGATCACCCGCCCCTGGTCAATTCCGGTGCCAATGACGGTGGGCGTCACCCAAACGGCTGCGATGTGCCCTTTCCGTACAGCGACCCACAGGATAGCTCCCCACCGACAATCCATCGGATAAAGCTGATCGAACAGAAAATTACCCAGACTGTACGCTACCAACGTCTTCCCAACCCACTCCATCGGCTGGAGCACGTGCGGACCGTGCCCAACGATCAAATCGGCCCCGGCCGCGGACAGTCGGTGGGCGACCATGCGCTGGCGAGGGCCGGGCGCGGCCTGATACTCACCTCCCCAGTGGAGGGAAACCACGACGAAGGCCCCCGTCTTGGCCGCGGTGTGAACGACCCTCTCCGCCGCCGCCACGTCCAGGGGATAGTTGCTGTCGTCAAAGGCGATAAAACGCACTGGGTAGCCCGGCCAGGCTACCTCACCTTCCCTCACGCTCACGATCCCGCTGGCTTGCAGCACGGCCTGAGTCTGTGCCAAGCCAACCGCCCCGCCGTCCAGTGCATGGTTGTTAGCCAGCGAGACGATGTCGAATCCGCCGGATCGCAACGCCGCCGAGGCCGCCGGTGGTGCGCGCAGGTCATAAGCTGGAGAAACGTTTGTCGCCGCCTCCGCTCCCAATGGGGATTCCAGATTGGCGAAGGCGAGATCCGCGCTGGTCAACCGGGGGGCGAGATCGGCAAATGCACGTGTCCATTGACCGTCCAGCGCCTGGGCCACCCCACGTCCCAGCATTACGTCACCCACGCAGGCGATGGTGAAGGCGCGATCCGTTCCGTGGGCTGTGGGGGCCGCCAGGGGCGTGTGTGCGTTGCCGGCAAGCAAAGCGAGCAACCCAATTCCAACCCCAACGGCCCTCAGCGTCCACAGGATGCGCCCGCCGCCCCGCTGCGATGATGGCGTCACTCGGCGATGAAAGCCGCCGTCCACACCGGACGAGGCGGTGCATTCCCGGCTTGCAACATCTCGCGCCACGATTCATCGGTCAGACGGTCATCCATCGGCCAGGGGAATTCGTAGTATGAAAAGATCCCCCCCTTGGCAATGTGGGTGCCCCCCATTCCGTCGGGGACGGCAACGTAGATTTCAAACACCCGACCGATGGCCTCTTCCAGCACTTGTCCGTTGGGGTCCGTGGCGACATCGGCCACCAACGCGGCCTGCTCGTTTTCCTCGAAGTAGGAGGCCATGCCTTCCCCTTCTTGATCGGCGGCCGCCAGGGTGATCGCCTCCAGCTCACCGCCGTAGTATTTGATGCGCTCGTAATCCTCAGTCGTCAGTGGTTCCCCATCCAACTCTCGCTCGGAGATGTCAACCAGGAAGCTCAACAGGCTGTCCAGGCGCATCAAGTTTGTGTACGTGTTCTCCGATAGCAGCGACCGGCGGTCCAATCCGTCACGGGTCATATGGGTGAGGGCCAGCAAACGGGCATAGGCCTCCGGATTCGGTTCTACCCACCCGTGGGGAGGCTCCGGCGGCGGTCCCCCCCCCATCTCGGCCATCACTTGCTTGGCATACAGGATGGTGTCATGCTTCAACTCCGTCCACGACCCCAGGGCGGTGTGAATATCCTTGCGTGCCCAGGCCGTAGTCTGCATAAAAGCCGGGTAGGCCGGCCCCTTAGGCTCCAGCAAAGGATGGAAGGAGTATAACCAGGTCCAATACAAGTTTTGGGTCCACGAGTCCATTTCCAAGGCGCCGATCTCTCCGCGCAGCTTCTCCATCTGCTCTGGGTAGTGAACGTAGGCCGTTTCTCCCATCTGGTCCAGGATGGTGTAGGCTTCATCGGAACCAAGGGCCGCCATCACGTCCAGGCCCTTGGGCAACCAGCGTTCATTGCCGATCTCGCCAACTTCACGCCAAATCAGTTGCTCGAAGATGTACGCATCGAGAACAAAACGTTGGCCCATAAATCGGAACCCCTGGGTCACTTGTTCCTCGTCCTCCCAGATGTAGACCCACATCGAGTTGACCTGGGGGGGAGGTAGTTGTCTGGCTGCCTCGACGAACTGCGCGAAGGCGGCCTCATCGGCGATGATGGTCACCGGGGCGCTGTGACCGAATACACTATCCCACAGGGCGCTGTATTCGTAGATCCCCAGGTCGTCAGACTTACCGACGATGAAGGCCGTTGGATCATACACCCGCGCCCATACGTCCAGGGCGGGTTCGCCGCCCACGTCGGTGCGCCGCAGGATATGGGTGATCAGCAACGCCATACGTGTCTCGTTTGGGTATTGGAGCCGCATGTTGATCCGACCGTACCACATCATCGTACGGAAGTAACGCTCAAGTTGTTCGCTACGGGTGTAGTGGCCACGGGGCACGTACTGGGAGTAGTCCTCGCACATACAAGGCTGCCCAATGCATTCGGCCGGCGGCATAGGGTCACAAGGATCACAAGTAGCGGGGCAGTTTCCGTTGAAGATCGGACTGGGAGCGAGACCGGCGTGGGCTTCGATCTGGGCCAACTCGGCCGACACCAGGTCAGCCACCTCTGGCGGTGTGACTGCATTCGGATTGATGAGAACGTCGGCCACTGCGAAGTATGCCACCACCCGCCGGGCATCTTCCTCCAATGGCCCTCCCTGAAGCTCCACGTACAATTCACGTGCTGTCTGGAGACAAGCAGCCGTGAGGGCGTGTATATCCGGCTCGAAATGTTCCCGCTCCAGGTCCCGCAACATCTTGTCGAAAATCAGGTGATAGACGTGATAGACCGAGTCGGTTGTGACGAAGACCGGGATTTCCTCATAGCGGTTATTTTCATAAAGCAGGTAAAACTCCTCCCACTCGGCCGGCGTGACCACGAAACCATTCTGGCCCAACAGGTTCCGCTGTGCATCGTTGAAGGAGAAAGCCGCAATATTCCCCAACCCGTTGACATCTATGGGCAACGTGTACCCTTCGAATGTGGCGGGGAGTTTGACGTGCACTTCGGGATAAGCAGCAAAGCCTGGCCCGCGCACGTTAGGGGGCGGGGTCGGAGGAACAGTGGTTGGCCCGGCTTCCGGCGAGGGAGAGACCTCTACGCTGGGGGTAGACGTGATCGGGGGTGGGGGCGTCTGAGTAACGGGGGCGTTGCAGGCCAAAGAGGCCAGCAGCACACCACAGATTGCAATCAGTATCTTTTTATACATTGTAACACCTCCTATTTGGTACTGTATCGTACTGAGACATTCCGATAACGCGCGACGTATCTCCAAGGTACATCGTACGCCTCTTACCCCACCATTTATGCGGGGCCACCCGTCAGCGGCAACGGATAAATCACG
>CAZXVB010000352.1:0-3527 GCA_964643875.1 uncultured Anaerolineales bacterium
AGGGCGGGTCGCTTGCTGTGGGGCAATGCCGACCGCCGTTTCCGGAGCCGACGTATGGGTTTCGGTCGCTTCACCCCAGCGCGCCTCGGCTTCATAGCGGGACAACGCCTCTTCGGCCGGAAGGCCCAGGTAGCGGGCATAGATCCGCAAAAAGCCGCGTATCTGCACCTCTCCACCAGGGAAGGCAGTAAAATCCCCTGCCTCCAACGCCTTAATGAAGCGCTCCCGGATATGAGTCGCTGCTTCTACGTCTTCCAATGTTGCATCCAGGCGCTCACGGGCCTGGCGCAACCAGACTCCTACACTTTCCATTTGAAGGCTATTCGCTCTCAGGCTTGGTTTCAGGATCGAGGAGCTTTGTATCCGGTGAGGTTTCGGTTGGTTCCGCTTCTTCCGGCGGCAACTCGCCGCCTTCCGGCTTGACGATGACGTTAACTTCTGCAGTGACATCGGAGGTGAGACGGACCGGAATGGTGTAACGGCCTATGTTACGCAGGGAGGGTGTGGTGATGTGCTTGCGGCGGTCGAATGTTTCCCCGGTCTGCTCTTTAAGCGCTGCGACGATGTCGGCAGGAGTGACGGAGCCGAATAGCCGACCGGTCGAGCTGGCTTTGGCCTCGAATTCAAGAGTAATCTGGCTTAATTGCCGGGCTAATGTTTCGGCCCGGGCTGCCATCCGAGCTTCTCGCTGAGCTTCGGCCGCTTTCCGCGTCTCGTATTCCCGGATTGCCCCCGGTGTGGCTTTGACGGCCAGGTTGCGAGGAATTAAATAGTTGCGGGCAAATCCTGCAGCCACGTTTTTGATTTCCCCGGCCTGACCGAGGTTGTCTACGTCTTGAATCAAAATTACTTTCACGCGCGTTTGCCTCCCATACCAATTTCCCTATTCTGCTATCGGCGGACCTCCAATAGGGCGGGTGGGATTCGAACCCACACGTCCTCACGGACAGAGGATTTTAAGTCCCCGGCGTCTACCGTTTCGCCACCGCCCCGCACACATGGCGGGCAGCCTGTCGCTGCCCGCACGTAAAAGCGATGAAGAGGCGACGGCCGGATTCGAACCGGCGTATAAGGGTTTTGCAGACCCCTGCCTTACCACTTGGCCACGTCGCCATAGCGACGAAATTCTACCATGCATTTACTTTATGTGCAAGTCATCATTCCGCCTGGGGAGTGGCGCGGAAGCGGCTGACGTCTGGTGATCCAGTGATGATCGCCACGGTAGTCAACCTGCCGGAGCCGGTGGTGATGTACGCCTTTCGGACAGGCTCTAAGAGACCGATGGAAGGTGGTATGAGGCGACGGTTGCCCGTGTGGTGACCGTCACCCCGGATTTTTCAAGATCGCCCAGATCTCCTTCAGAGATGGCCGTTTGCCGTAGATGAGCAACCCTACGCGGAACAGCCTGGCGCTACCCCACAGCGCCAGGGGAATGGAGACCACTAAAACGGCGATGCTCCCAACCACATCCACCCAGGGCACTTCGGCCAACGGCAGGCGGAGCATCATCATCGTGGGAGCCGTCAGGGGGAAGAAGCTAAGCACCCGCGCGATGAGGGCGTTAGGATTCGCGAAGAGGAAGCCGCTGATCATATACGGTATGGCCGCCAGCAGCGAAAAGATACCGGCCAATTGTTGGCTCTCCTGCATTGTGGCCCCCAATGCACCAACTCCGGCCATCAGAACAGCGTACAGGGTGAAGCCCAGAAGGTAGTAGACAATACCCAACACAAAGACGCGCGCAGGGATCGTCGCAACGCCAACCACCGCCAACAGCCCCACGGCTCCCCCACTGAACCCCATAGCCGTCAACATCCAAACAATCACCTGGGTCAACCCCAACGCCCCCAGACCAATCACCTTGCCGGCCATCAACTCGGTGGGCCGAATGGAGGAGACGATGATCTCGATCACCCGGCTTTCCTTTTCCTCCGCTACACTCTGCAATAAATACCCGGACGATGAAAAGATGGCCATCACCAAAAAGATCGCCAACATATACGGGATGACGAAGGTAAATACAAATCCCCACGGGCCTTCACCCTCGGTCTCTCCCTCCGATGAGATCACCCGTGGTTGGATTTCCAGGGGGGCCGCGGCGCGTTGCCGAAAAGCCGGCTCTACCCGACCGTTCAGCAGATGATCCACCATAAACGCCCGCACAGTAGAGGAATCACTGACGGCAGCCGCACCGAAGCTGCTGCCAGTCGTCACCACAGTCACGTTACCGGTCTCCAGGTAATCTTCACCGATGATCAGCACAGTGGAGATCTCTTCGGCGATTAGAGCCGTCTCTGCCTGGGATTCTTCCTCGAAGGGCAAGAACTGTTCTCGATAGGCCGGCAGGATCGGTGTAAAGTATCCGGTGTGATCCACTACGCCGATCAGCTTCTGAGTTGGATCAACCTGATCGACCAGAAAATTCCCCAATTGCTCCGCTTGACCGGAGAAAAAAGCGCCGAAGATCAAAACTCCTGCCCCAATCAAGGGGACAATAAAGGTCATTATGAGAAAACCCACTCGCCGGACGTTCGTGGCGTATTCCCGTCGGGCGACGATCCACACTTTACGCCAGTTCATCGCGCACCTCCTCCTCCCCGACCACGGTCAGAAAGATATCCTCCAACGGAGCCGGTGCAACCTCGAAAGCACGTATATCCACATCGTGATCCAACAACGCCCGCAGCACACCCTCCGGGGCTGTGCTTTCGGCCAGCCTCAAGTTGAACGCGCCGTCATCCGACTCGATCTTCGTCACGCCAGGCAGGTCAGGGGGAATCCGATCGGCGCGCACCCGAATAATGTTGGGGGCATACATACGCTTGATCTCCTCCAAGGGACCATAAAGCACGGATTTCCCACGATGGACGAGCAATACGCGATCACACAGCACTTCCACCAGATTCATGCGATGGGAACTGAGGACAATCGTTTTGCCTTCCCGGTGAATTTCGGCAATCAGCGCCTTCACCCGTTCGACGTTGATGGGGTCCAATCCCTGGAACGGCTCATCCAAAAACACAAGTTGAGGGTCGTGGACGATGCTAGCGATGAATTGGAGGCGCTGTTGCATACCCTGACTCAAGTCCTTGACCTTGCAAGTGGCCCATTCGTCCAATTGGACCCGCGCCAACAACATCTCGGCGCGCTCCCGGGCCACAGCGTGGGAAGTGCCCTTCAGCTCGGCCAGATAGACGAGCGTGTCTATTACTTTCAAATTGCGATAGAGGCCCCGCTCCTCCGGGAGGTAGCCGACCAGCGATTTGGACTCACCGGCAGAGTGGCCCAACACAGTAACGCTCCCCGCGTCAGGCGTAAGGATGTCCATAATCACCCGGATGGTGGTGGTTTTGCCGGCTCCATTGGGGCCAAGCAAACCAAAAATCTCACCAGAATGCACTTCAAACGACAAATGATCCACAGCGGTGAAATCACCGTACCGTTTGACCAAGTCTTGCACTTGAATGACCATCGCTTGCCTCTTCGTGTGAATATGAAGTTGAGGAAGTGCTCCGTCCGGTTCGGGC
>CAZXVB010000353.1:0-3510 GCA_964643875.1 uncultured Anaerolineales bacterium
TCCAGGCATATCGTTCGATTTCATTTGGGTGCGTTTCATTTCAGTTGGAAAGTGGACAACCCTCCCGCAGGTTGCCATTTTCGATACCAAAACACTCGGTTTTTGAAGGCAAATCCGCGCATAGTTCAACCTGCGGGAGGGTCTCCAACTCAGTTGAAACACACCGATTTCATTTGACCGAGTTGAGGGGGATAGACAAGGCCACTGAGTGACCGGCAGCCACTTGGCGGCAATGGAGGCGAAAATAAGCAGGCGGTGTATAGCCGTATACAAGGTTTCGCGGCCAATGATGGCCGCGAAGTCAAAATGATGGATGGCCTTCACTCATTCGCACACCACACACGGTCACCCACATCTGGTATGATGGTGTGACTCCATAACGAGCCTTATAGCGGAATGAGTCTATCCAATTCTTTTCTGTTTCCCAATGCGTTTTCTCCCAACTTGCCAAAGCGGAAAAATTATAGCACAATGCAAATACTTGTCAAACATTTCATTATCTGAGATACTGCCCCCCACGCCTGCGTGGGCATGACTTTAGATCGCTTCACGCCTCGATGAGTCAAACATTACCCAATAGGAGCGATATGCGTGTACTGATGATCTCCAAGGCCTGTCTGATTGGCCCCTATCAACGCAAGTTGGAGGAAATCGCCCGTTTTCCAGACATCGAGTTGATGGTTGTGACACCACCAATGTGGCGGGAACATAAACGGATCATCCGGTTGGAGCGCATGTACACCACCGGATATCAGTTGATCGCCGAGCCGATGCTTTTCAATGGAAACTACCACTTGCATTGGTATCCGTTCCTGGGACGCCGTATGCGTCGTTATGCACCGGACGTAGTCCACATAGACGAAGAGCCATACAATCTATCCACGTTTCTTGCCCTCTCTCTGGCCCGCCGGATCGGTGCTCGTTCCCTTTGGTTTACATGGCAAAATCTCAATCGCCGTTACCCCCTTCCCTTCCGATGGATTGAGCAGTATAATTTACGCTACGCCGATTATGCCATTGTCGGCAGTCAAGGGGCAGCCACGGTATGGCGCGCCAAGGGCTACAACGGCCCACTGGCGGTCATTCCCCAATTCGGCGTGGATCCACATATCTTTTCCCCGGATCCCACCATGGGCGCGGGCGATATTGACGGCGATACTTTCGTAATCGGCTATGCGGGCCGACTGGTGCCGGAGAAGGGGGTGGATTTGTTGTTGACAGCCGCAGCCGAGCTGCCATCCTCATCTCCGTGGCGGGTGGTAGTCGTCGGGGCCGGGCCAGAACGTGCGGCCCTGGAGAAACTAGCCCAACGGTTAGATGTGTGGGAGCGCGTGATGTTCCCCGGCTCAATTCCCGCTGCCGAGATGCCCCGCTTCTATCGCCAATGGGATGTGTGTGTCTTGCCTTCGCGTTCTCGTTCCAATTGGGTTGAGCAGTTTGGACGTGTGTTGATCGAAGCGATGGCATGTGGCACACCGGTGATCGGTTCGGATTGTGGGGAAATCCCTGCCGTGATTGGAGACGCCGGACTGCTGTTTCCAGAGGGGGATGTAAAAGCTTTGCAGGCTCATCTCCGTCACTTGATGCAGGACCGGGCAACGAGGATAAACCTGGCCCAAAAAGGGCGGGCACGAGTGCTGGCCCATTTTACGCAAACGCAGATTGCCGCCCAGACCGTAGCGGTCTATCGTCAGATGATCAGCTTTCCCAATCAATGTTGATCCAGTATTGAATCACGAGAGGAGTAAAGATGTTCACAACATTTGAGGACGCCCAAAAATTTGTTCAGGACCACAATGTACAAATGGTAGACTTGAAGTTCACCGACCTGTGGGGACAGTGGCATCACCTCACCATCCCTACAGACCAGTTCACACCTGCGCTGATGTCCGATGGAATGGGATTCGATGGATCGGCGGTGGGACTCAAGTCGGTCAAGGCTGGGGATATGGTGCTGGTGCCCGACATATCCACTGGTTTTATGGACCCGTTCTGGGACATGCCAACGCTGAGTTTCATCTGTTCAACGTTGGAAGCGGATACCAAAGCAATCTTCCCTAACGACCCTCGCAATATCGCCCGGCAGGCCGAAGCCGCGCTGGTCGAAAGCGGGGTAGCAGACCGAAGCATGTGGGGGCCGGAGTTTGAGTTCTACGTTTTTAACAGCGTGAGCTACGAAAATGAGATGAACCGCGCCGGCTACACGGTCGAATCGGGTGAGGCGGACTGGCGTAGCGGCGATGGTGGGCATGGCCACTATATCCCTTTGCACGGTGGATATCACGCCATCCCTCCCAAAGACACGTTATACAACCTACGGGCAGAGATGAGCATGCACCTGCAAGCGATGGGCGTGCCGGTCAAGTACCATCATCATGAGGTGGGCGGCCCCGGACAATGCGAGATCGAAACCCCGTTGGTGAGCCTGATGAAAGCCGGCGATATGACTATGTTGGTCAAGTACGTTACGAAGATGGTCGCCCATCGGCATGGACAGACCGTCACGTTTATGCCCAAGCCGCTCTACGGCGAGGCCGGATCTGGCATGCATTTCCATCAACACCTGTTCCTAGGTGATCGGAATGTGTTCTACGACCCCAACGGGTATGGGCTGCTGAGCAAGACCGCATTGAACTATATCGGAGGGCTGTTGCTGCATGGCCCGGCCTTGCTGGCGTTTACCAATCCCAGCACCAACTCATATCGGCGGCTGGTGCCGGGGTTCGAAGCGCCAGTCAACGCCTTCTTTTCCATCGGGAATCGAAGCGCGGCCGTGCGGGTACCGAGATACGCCACTCGCCCCGATCAAGTGCGGATCGAATTTCGTCCCCCGGATGCCACGTGCAACGTCTATCTGGCACTGGCGGCCCAACTCTTGGCTGGGTTGGATGGCATCCGGCAAGGGATTGATCCCATCGAGGCCGGGTTCGGCCCGATAGATGCCGACATCTTCTCCTGGAGCAACGAGCAACGGGCCAAGATTCGTCCTCTGCCGGCCTCGCTGAAAGAAGCTCTGGAGGCCCTGGAAAGCGACCATGATTTCCTGCGCATCAACGACGTGTTTGACGAGGACCTAATCGAACGCTGGATCACATTCAAGATGGAGGCGGAGTATTACAAGGTGCGCAACCGTCCCCATCCCTACGAGATGGCCCTGTATTTTGACGTCTGAGCGGTGACTGCCGGAATGACTGCGGCCGGTCTCCTGGCCACTCCATTGCATAACACAGCCTGAGATGGGTGTGTTTCAAATACGTTGGGCGCGGTCGGGAGACCGGCCCCAGCGGGCAAAAAAGAGCGCTCTGGCCGGTCTCCTGACCGTGCCAGCGATGTGTTCTCGACTGAAATGAAACACACCCGTTTGAGATCGACCAGCACATTTTCCAACTATCTACACCATTGGACTTGGGAGGTAACTGCTC
Source organism: uncultured Anaerolineales bacterium (assembly GCA_964643875.1). Taxonomy (GTDB): domain Bacteria; phylum Chloroflexota; class Anaerolineae; order B4-G1; family B4-G1; genus CAZXVB01. The sequence goes on from CAZXVB010000353.1 coordinate 3,423, forward strand.
AGGCTACTTCTGTTAGCGATTGAAATCGCCTCTGCCAAGCGTCCACCTGCGTGGACGCACCTGTCCACGCAGGTGGACAGCTAGCTTT
>CAZXVB010000354.1:0-3502 GCA_964643875.1 uncultured Anaerolineales bacterium
TGCTGGTGGAGATCGAGTAGGTTGGCATTTCACAGGATGGATGATGGTTACCTCACAGGTGACCGTCATCCCCACATTCTGGCCCACATTCTGGATGTCCCGAGACGTCCTGCTCACCGCCTTCGACCCGTCCAGGGCGATCTCTATAAGTGCGACGTACTTCCCAGGTGCGTCGCACTTGGCATTTACCCTACGGCCACCAGCGGATATCGTTTCAGAACAGCGAGGGTTGCTCGGTTTTGGGGTGGGGAATGCCCAGATGTTCGTACGCTTGTGATGTCGCAATGCGCCCACGAGGAGTGCGGTCGAGAAAGCCAAGCTGAAGCAAGTACGGCTCCACGACATCCATAATGGTATCCGGCTCTTCGCTCAAGGCGGCTGCGATGGTATCCAGGCCGACCGGCCCGCCGCCGAATTTCTCGATGATCGTGTACAACACCCGCCGGTCCAGATCGTCCAATCCGCGGGCGTCCACTTCCATCATCTCCATAGCCTGTCTGGCAATGGGGGCGGTGATCCGCCCGTCCGCGCGAACCTGGGCAAAGTCCCGCACACGTCGGAGCAGACGTAGAGCGACGCGGGGTGTGCCTCGTCCCCGTCGAGCGATCTCGGTGGCGCCGGTGGCGTCTATTTCGACCTGGAGCACGCGGGCGGCCCGCCGGATGATCCTTTCCAGCGCCGCCTGGTCGTAGAAGTCCACCCGGAAGATGGCTCCGAAGCGAGCGCGTAATGGAGCCGTCAACAACGCCAGGCGGGTGGTGGCCCCTACGACGGTGAAGTGGGGCAACTTGAGGCGGATGGAACGGGCGCTCGGCCCCTTGCCGATCACGAAGTCCAGAGCGAAGTCCTCCATGGCCGGGTAGAGAATCTCCTCCACGGCGCGTCCCAACCGATGGATCTCGTCTATGAAGAGAATTTCTTTTTCACGCAGATTGCTCAAGATGGCAGCCAGGTCGCCGGCTCGTTCGATGGCCGGCCCCGAGGTGACACGAATGGGGGACTCCATTTCGTTGGCAATGATATGGGAAAGTGTGGTTTTGCCCAAACCGGGGGGGCCGTATAGCAGCACGTGATCGAGTGCCTCGCCCCGTTGGCGGGCAGCCGCGATCAGAATATTCAGGTTTTCCCGCACGCGGTCTTGCCCGATCAGATCGCCCAACCGCTGTGGTCGAAGAGCCTGATCAAGTTCGAATTGCCTTTCGTCGCCCTGGGGTTGAGAGGAGATCAGCCGTTCTTCCATAATACGCAGATTATACCGGGATTCAGGGCTTTGACAAGCATCGTACAAAGAGGTACAATCACGGTAGCGATTCGATAGCCGACCCCTCACGGACGTCATCACCGGCGATATCAACGATGCATTCCCTGGAGGTATTTTTGTGGATTCCCAAGTGCATATTTCTTCACATCCATTACTCAAGCACAAGATCACACTGTTGCGTGACCAACGAACCGACCCCAAGAAGTTTCGAGAATTGTTGCGCGAAATATCAGTCTTGTTGGTCTATGAGGCCACTACGGATTTGGCCGTGGAGCCATCGCTAGTGACTACCCCGTTAGGACAGGCAGAGGGCTATCGTTTGCGGGAACGAGTAGGGTTGGTTCCTATCCTACGAGCCGGGTTGGGAATGGTGGAGGGCATCTGGAACTTGATGCCCAACGCCGAAGTATGGCATATCGGTCTGCTACGGGACGAGAGGACATTGGAACCGGTGGAATATTACAATCGGTTGCCGATACGCCCTACGGTAGACGTTTGCCTGATCCTGGATCCGATGCTGGCGACCGGCGGCTCGGCAGTAACCGCAGTGAACATCCTCAAACGCTGGGGGGCAGCCCGCATCAAGTTCGTCGGTGTACTTGCTGCTCCGGAGGGAATCGCCCGACTGACGACGGCCCATCTTGACGTGCCCATTTACCTGGCAGCCGTGGACGAATCTCTGAACGACATGGGGTACATCGTGCCGGGCCTGGGGGATGCCGGGGACCGCCTCTTTGGCACCGGGTAAGGGACTGATATACCGATGCCTTCGCCGATGCCAGTTTTCCCTGTAGGGAAAGAGACCCTGGCCGGGGTCACCGTGTGGGGAGTCGCGTTCATCACGGCCCTCTTGTTGACGCCGTTGGGTGGTTGGCTGGGGAGACGTTGGCGTATCGTGGATCGTCCCGGCGGACGGCGAACCCACAAGGGAGAAATCTCGCGTCTGGGGAGTGTCGGCCCGTTCGTTGCCTTTGTCCTGGCCGTTGGGGTAGCTGCCTGGCAGGGCATACTGACCATCGGGTATAGCGACGATGACTTCGTGCGCCTGGTCGGGTTGTTGATCGGAGCGGCCGGTGCGTTCCTGTTCGGCCTGCTGGATGACCGGTTCGACTTACCGCCCGGTATCCAACTGATATTTCAATTCTTCCTGGCTCTGGTGGCCGTCGCGACCCTGCTATGGTTGGAACGATTTACGTTGCCATTCCTGGGGTATGTGGAACTGAGCTGTTATCCCTGGGGGGCCTGGCTGTACGTTCCTCTGACCATACTGTGGATGGTCGGGATGATGAACACGGTCAACTGGCTGGACGGGCTGGATGGATTGGCCGCCGGTGTAGGAGCCATCCTGTGTGGGGTGCTGAGCATCCACATGCTGCGGGTGGGACAATGGACGGTGGCCCTCCTGCCGCTGGCCCTGCTGGGGGCCGTGCTGGGATTCCTGCCGTACAATGTTGCTCCGGCGCGAGTCTTCCTGGGGAGCGGAGGGGCCTTCTTCCTGGGGTACATTTTGGGTGGTCTGGGGTTGATCGCCGGGGGCCGGGTCGCTACCGTCCTGCTGGTAATGGGCATCCCGGTTGTGGACGTGGCCTGGCAGATTTTCGACCGCTTGCGGCATCACCGTTCGCCCGGTCAGGGGGACCGAGGACATCTTCACTTTCGACTGTTCGACCGGGGATGGTCGGAACGCGCCATTGTCCTATTGTACTGGGCATTCTGTGCCAGCTTTGGTGCATTAGCATTGATGGTCTCGTCGCGGGTGTACAAGCTGGTCGTCCTGATAGGAATTGGGGTGATGGTCGTGATGGTGTTGACCGGTCTCTCCCGGCGTGGGGGGAGAGGGGAGGAAGAAGCAGAAGCGAATGAATGAGGAGGCTGGCGCCCATGCAGAGCGTGGGAGTCAGACCACCTTGGTGTTTCCAGGCCGGAGCACAGGGACGGGTGAAAGAGTGAGAGTGTTGACGCTTTATCCGAATAGCGGTAAAATACCACCCGACAGGGGCCGCTTTCCAGCCGTGCCGGTGCACCGAGTTATGATCCGGATCGGTAACCCTCCCGCAGGTTTGCTGAGCCTGCGGGAGGGTCAAAATGTCGGGTAGTGAGCCGGTGCACCGGGTTATGATCCGGCGCGAGCGGGAGACCGACGGATAGTGCCGTCGGGACGACGGCGGTCCTACAGGTGCTATTTTCGGGGATGGTTCATCATTGGTTGACACTTTGCGTTACGCACCGGATGCCGCCCGA
>CAZXVB010000355.1:0-3497 GCA_964643875.1 uncultured Anaerolineales bacterium
ATGGTGGAGAGTGTCTCTCCTCCCTCTTTAACGCTTGCCTGGCTCCATAGGCATAGATGGAGCCAGGCAACGTATCCACGGCTTGGTTGAAATGGCGGATCGCCTCACTCTCACGGTCGGTGCGCCGACAGGCCAAACCCAGGTTGTAATAGCCGGCCGCCAGGTAATACGCCCCCGGCAGCATTGGACTATATGCCAACGCCTCCTGCAAAGTCACGTAAGCCGCTTCGGGGTTGTGGCAGCGTAACTCCATCACCCCCCGATTGATGAGCACGATCTGGCGCGTGACATCGTCCAATCCAAGCCGCAATGCCAGCCGAAACAAAGCAAAGGCACGGTCGCTATGGCCCCTTTGCGCCATCCAATTGGCCACATCCACCAACAGCCGTCCCCGCATCGTCACCAGGTACAACACGATCAAGAAGATCAGTGGATGAACAGGAATAGAGGCCGCCACCAGCACCTCGGCCAGCAAGACCAGGGCGATCCCCTCCAATGCAAAGCGTACCGACAACCCCTGACGGCGCAGAAAGGACAGCCCCCCAAACCCAAGCAGATAGAGCAAGCCGATCAGAGCAATCAGCACAGAGGGAGACATCGTCGTGCCCACGTGTCCCTCAACTCTCCATCGCTTTCTTCAGATTTTCCAACACGACATCCATTTCCCGTTCGTTGGATTTGACAATGGCATTGGCCGCCAGTTTCCCCAGTACGGGGACCGGCACCACGTATTCGACACTGAACGTCGCCCGGGTGCCGCTCTCCTCTGGCTCGAAAGTCCACACGACGGTGTTCTCGATCCCACTGCGGCTTTTGGTGGCAATGCGTTGATTGGGTACATACTCGATCGTGTCGGAATCGCCTTCGAAACGCATACCACTCATCTTGTAGACCCAGTGCACGCCAGTGTAGTAACTCCCATCGGGGGCCTTTTCTGTGCCCTGGCACTCCAGCATACTCGGCCAGATCGTCGGCCAGTTGGCCGGCTCGGTCAAAAACGCGCTCACTTTTTCCACCGGCGCTTCAATATGAATAGATTTCTCCAGTTTCGCCATTTACTCACCTCCTTGATTTTCGTATACAACATGTTAATTCAAGCTACTCGGCGCAGGATCGAAATCGCCTGCCACGAGCCTTGGCCAGGCATCCGCCTACGCGGACGTGCCTATCCACGCGGGTGGACAGCCGGACAAAGGCCCTCACAGGCGCGGTTTCAACCGCCAGGTGAGCAGTTACCTGTTAAGTTACAAAAGTTTGTCCTGCCTACAGCTTCTTGTCCGGCAGATGGACGTTTCGCCAGTCCAAATGCGATTGCCCTACTCCCACCGACCTTCACGCACTACTGCTGGCGAGGCTACAACAGGCAAAGCGCCACCGAAAATTGAACTTGCCCCTTTTGCTTCAGCTCATTTGTTTCAGCTTATTCAGTGTACTAGTCTTGTACCAACCACGTTTAGGCAAACAGGTACTCCCCAGTTCGCCGCAACATCTCTACACCTCGCACCTCCTGCTCGAATAACGGGACCACCGCCCGAACATCCGGGAAGCTAGCGTAGATCTCGTCCATGTACTCTTCCTGCATCGCCACCCGATTGTGCACAAAATCAGGGGCGCTTTCGGAGACTGTAGATTTGTCAATGAGCTGATTCACCACTACGCCACCGACCGGGATACCGAACTCCCGGAACCAATTGATGAACCGCTTGATGACCGCAATCGGAAGCGCTTCGGGTAGCGTTACGAAGAAGAAAGCTGTCTTTTCATCATCAGTCAGCAACGCCTTGGCACGTTCCATCCGGGTACGTAGACGGATCAGATATTCCATCAACGGGTCCTTTTCCTCCTTCTTGCTGTACGACAGAAGCTCCTTAAGGGACTTGGCCTCCTCACGGCTCTGCATCATCTTGTTGACCCACATACTGTAGACGCTGGACATACCTAGCAAGCGACGCGCGTTGGCCGTCGGAGCCGTATCGAAGACGTAGGCCTCATATCGATCCTCGAACATCAAGTCAATCATATTCTCAAACATCGCCGATTCCTCGAAAGCCGGATTCATCGTCGCCGACTCGACGAACTCATCGGCTTTCGTTTTGATGTCGGCATATTTGAGGAACCATTGTATCTTCTCAGTCAACTCCTGTTTCGAGCGCTCGATTGTCTCGCGGGTATCAATCTCATACGCCTCCAGGTTGGTCACACCCTCGACCTGCGTCGGAGCACCAAAAACATCCTGGCCGAGCAAACTGCTCAGGGAGTGAACCGGGTTAGTCGAGGCTAACAAGGTCCGTCTGCCCTGCTGAGCAATCCACATCGCTGCTGCTCCGGCCATGACAGTCTTGCCCACTCCCCCTTTGCCGCCGAAAAAGATGTACTTCATCTGAGGATGATCCAGGAGGAATTGTCGGGTCGTTTTTTCGATCATGCCTCACCTCCAAACAACGCCTCGGCCACTTTCTCGATCATCTCCAGGCCAGTGATGTCTCGCTCGAACTCCGGGACGCGAACCAGAACCTGATCACCAAACGTATCGTCTATCTGCTGCAAGTATTTCTTCTGCATCTCGATGCGATGTAAAAGGTAAGCCGGGACACCCTGATCCGCCAACTCCGGCGGGATAACCCGATTGACAATGTACCCAGAGATCGGCACTTGATACTTAGCAAACAATCCTACCGCCTTGAGTGTATCCAGGATGATCATCTCCTCCGGCGTCACGACGAAAAAGAACGCCGTTTGATCCCGATCCGTTAGGATACTGGATGAGGTATTGATGCGATCCTTGATATATTGTAATTCCGCCAGGATTTGATCCTCTTCGGTCTCTTTCTTCCGTTCCAGAATCGCGGCCACCTGGGCGTATTCCTGCATTTCCGCCCGCAAATTGGTGATCTTGTCGATCCACTGATCGTACACACTGGCCATACTCAGGTAGTACAGAGCATGTCCCAGGGGCACCAGATCGTAGATGTAATAATCGTATTCTGCACCGATCACGATATCCACGACGGCGTCGAAGATGGCGCTTTCTTCCATCGCCGGTTCGGCTGCGGAAGCCTGGATGTAATCCTCGATCTCTTGAGGGACCTCGTCCAGGCCATACATATCGAGGATCTTTTGACGGATCTCGTCCTGATATTCTCGAATATGCCGGTCGGCGTCTATCTCCTGGGCAAACAGGTTGGGCATGATCTCCACAGCCCCTTTGCCAAAGATGTCCCGTTCGAAGATGTCGGAAAGGGAAGCCTGGGGGTCTACGGAAAACACCAATACTTTGTGCCCCTGCTTGGCCAGCCAATACGCTGTGGCCGCTGAAAAGGTGGTCTTACCCAATCCCCCCTTGCCACCGAACTCGATGTAACGGCGATCAGGGTACTCTTGAAAAACATTTGCCAGTGACAATGCCCGCTCCTTTACTCTTTACTGGAGTCTGGCAAATTTCAAAGGCTTAATAATTTTTACATAGGACGCAGATTAACGCAGGCTACGCACGCAGA
>CAZXVB010000356.1:0-3473 GCA_964643875.1 uncultured Anaerolineales bacterium
ACCTGCGGGAGGGTTGCCCACTTTCCAATTGAAATGAAACGCACTCATATGATTTGGGTGTGTTTCAACTGAGTTGGAGACCCTCCCGCAGGTTGAACTATGCGCGGATTTGCCTTCAAAAACCGAGTGTTTTGGCATCGAAAAATGGCAACCTGCGGGAGGGTTGCCCACTTTCCAACTGAAATGAAACGCACTCATTTCAAATCTACGAGAGGGTTACCGATCAATATATCGGGTAGTGAACTGACAGATTACCGCATTGTCACGGCGTTAATGAATCATTGGACAAATCTGCGAATCTGACATAAAATAGCGCCGATTGGTCATTTCCGCTATTGTCCTCCAGGAGAAGAAATATATGAAGAGCGACGTTCAAGGCACAAACTTAGCGGCAGACATCCTTATCGTAGACGACACGCCGGATAGCCTCCGTCTGCTGTACCACATGTTGGCCGAGCGGGGACATGCCCCCCGAATGGTAACCAATGGTCGTGAGGCCTTGGAGGCCGTTCAGATTGCCGTGCCGGACCTGATTCTGCTCGACATCATGATGCCGGAAATGAATGGGTTCGAAGTCTGTCGGCATTTGAAAGCTGACCCGCAAACCCAGGATATCCCTATCATCTTCATCAGCGCCATCGAGGCCACGGACGATAAGATCAATGCGTTTGCAGCCGGGGGGGTAGATTACATTACCAAGCCATTCCATTTCAAAGAGGTCATTGCTAGGGTCGAAGCCCATCTGACCATCCGCCGACTGCAACGCCAGGTGGAGAGGGCGAACCGGGAATTGGAACAGCGGATCGCTGAGTTACAAACTCGCAATGAGGAATTGGCTGCGTATGACCACACAGTGGCCCACGATTTGAAAGCGCCGTTGTCCACCATCATCAGTGGGGTAGATGTGCTGGAAGAGATTTGGGATACGACACCACCGGAGGCATTGAAAGAGTATTTCCAAATCATCCGCCGCAATGCTCACCGAATGAACAACATCATCGAGGAGTTGATGATACTATCTGGGTTACGCCAAGCGCAGGAGGTGACCATTCAGCCTCTCGATATGAGTAGCATCGTCTCCGCGGCCCTTGACCGGCTGGTCGAGCTGATCCGGGATCGGCAGGCGCAGATCGTAACGCCAGACCAATGGCCGGTTGCGGTGGGGTATGGCCCATGGATCGAGGAAGTGTGGGTCAATTATATCAGCAATGCCATCAAGTACGGTGGGGAAACTCCACATGTGGTGCTAGGGGCAACGATGGAGTCCGACACGGAGATCCGTTTTTGGGTGCGGGATAATGGGCCGGGCATTTCACCGGAAGACCGGGAACGGCTTTTCACACCATTTGAGCGGCTTTCCCAGGTACGTGCTCAGGGGTATGGTTTAGGTCTATCTATTGTGCGGCGCATCGTGGAGAAGCTAGGGCGAAAAGTGGAAGTGGAAAGCGAACCGGGTAACGGCAGTGTATTCAGCTTTACTCTGCCGGCCTGGTCGGGGGGGGGGAACCAAACGCCAGTAGCGATCAACCGTAAGTAGATGCAAAACAAGGCCAACTGCACCGCGATCTTGTTCGATGCCCCTGGCGCGATTCGAACGCGCGACCTTGAACTTAGGAGGTTCCTGCTCTATCCTGCTGAGCTACAGGGGCTTGACGTGATTATAACACACCCCCTTGCCACCGACAAGCCATAAACGAGCGCCCGCACACATCGAAGCGATTGAAACGGATGGATCAGGCGCGAATGGTATCTGCATAGCCTTATCCTCCCACAAGTTGGAAAATCTAACCTGTGGGAGGATGGGTAACACCCAACGACTACTTCTGTCTTTCCAGCAAGACCTGGGCCAATTCCCGAAGCACATCAGCGGTTGGTGTATCCAGACCGGTAACTTCCAAAGCGGCAATGGCACAGTCGTGATACTCTCTGGCCAACCGTTCGGTGTACTCTCGGCTCCCTGCTTCCAAAAGCAACTGTGTGGCCCGTTCGACATCCTGTTCGGAAAGTTCTCCTTGTGCCAACAAAGTGCCCAGGGCTGGCTCTTGCTCCAGGCCATAGAGGATTGGGAGCGTCTTCTTACAGCGAATGATGTCCGAACCCACCGGTTTGCCGGTCAAAGCGGGGTCCCCCCAAATGCCCAGGATATCATCCGTCATCTGAAATGTCATGCCCAGATAGTGCCCGAACGCACGCAAGTGCTCTCGTTGATCTTGGGACACCCCGGCTACCAACGCTCCTAGCTCGCTGGCACAGGCGATCAGGGCCGCCGTTTTGCCCTTGACCATTGCCAGGTATTCCTCCACCGAGACTTCGGCGCGGGTCTCAAAAGCCATATCTAGGTATTGTCCACCGGTCAGTTGTACACAGGTCTGGCCGATGATCTGCGTTGCTTCCACCACAGACTCCGGCGAGACATCGTGCTCCGACAGACGCAGCAGGGCCAGGTACGCCAGAGCAAATAATGTGTCGCCAGCATTGATGGCCTGCGGTTGTCCCCACAAGGTCCACACCGTAGGCCGTCCCCGACGCGTCCGGTCGTTGTCCTCGATGTCATCGTGAATCAAGGAAAAGTTGTGGATCATCTCGACAGCCGCACCGGCCGGCAATGCCGCTTGCCAATCTCCTCCGCAGGCCTCACATACCAGCAGACAGAGGACCGGTCTGGCCCGTTTTCCGGCCGATGTACGCACCGGTCGGAAATGCTCATCGGCCCAACCGAGGTGGTACCGCAACATCCCCAATAGGCCACCGAAAGGAAGTGTTTCGAAAGCCGATAGAACCTGCAGCATCTCATCCTCCAAAGGAGGCAGATAGCGCTCGAAAAATGAATCCAAAGCCAAAGGCATCATTCATCCCTCTGAGAGTAACCATTGGATGTCAGGATGATCTCGCGTGCCAGGGGGACATCTACCACCGTGTCCACACACCCATCTTGCAATAACGGGATCACCGCCACAATCGGTTTCGATCCATTCCATTCCCGTTGGTCAACTGCGGCTAACCCTTCCTCCAATTCCTTGTCGCAGGCTACGGCCACTACGCCGGCCGGTTCATGTTCGGCTAGATAGCGGACCGCCAGCCGTCCTCCAGGGGCGACGCACACACCGGCATACCCGGCTTCCATTGCCGTCGTCCGTAGCTGGTAGATCGCGCAGTCCGCCCGATCACAATCCCCACAGTCCAATCCTTCTTTGGTCATTTTGCCGGGGCAATCCAGACTGGGACGTAAGCAATGAGGCAGCAACAACACACGCTGCGAAAATGGCACACTGGCCAATTCCGCAACATCCGTAATTAGTTCATCCTTGTCCATACGTATACTCCTGAATTTATAAGAAATTATCGAATCACCCGACAATACCACGTGTCCCCGCTACCCGACATTTTGACCATTCCGCAGGGTTATTATTCAGGCCGACGGTTGAAACCGTGCCTGAGGAGCTAAAGCTGGCTGTCCACCTGCGTGGACAGGC
>CAZXVB010000357.1:0-3459 GCA_964643875.1 uncultured Anaerolineales bacterium
CCGCAACAGACTGCGCTTCCAGGAATTGACCAACGGAACCACGTAGGGCAGCAAACGCAGGGTATAGTAGGGCGGCAAAATGGGCAAACCGACAAGATCTCCAAATGTAATCAAAACGAACAAGCGCTCAACCTCCGCCCGCTCTTGGCGCAGATCTCGTACCCACTCGTACGTCGTCATCCCATAGAGGAACTCACTGACGACCTTCCTGGCCCGACGGAACCAAGCCCGCACTCGTTCTTGCCAGCCATCTCCGCTTCCTCCCTTTCCTGCTACATCATCAGAGAGACATCCCAGACCATCGGCAATCCGGTGGTCGAGTTCATCCGGGTTCCAACCAACGTACACGGCCCGACGATTGATGATGAACGCCGGACAGCGGCGTATCCAATAGGACAAGACTTTCAGGAGTACCGTAGTTAGTCGCAGCACAGGTACTATATCGCTCCTCGTATGGCCGGGAGTGTCGGGGGTAGCTCTCCCGGCCTCCAATCACTCCGATCCACAAGTTACGCTGCTTCAACAGCTTTCTTTGCTTCGGGCGGCTTCTGGAGCGCCTTGACACCATCGGCAATCAAGAACCCCGCCGCCACGATCAACACGATAGCAATGATGCCCACCAGGGCTGCAGCGATGCCCGCTTGAGCGGTTTCAGCAGCTGGTAGCTTCTTGAAGAAGTTGACATAGGCCAGATATAACAGAGCGGCAATCGTCGTCACGATCATAAAGATCGAAGGATACAACGCCCAGGCATTTTTGCGCCCCTCCGACCGCAACCACAAAGCAATCAGCATCAACGCCAGTCCGGCCATCAACTGATTGGAAGCCCCAAAAGCTGACCAGATAGTCAACCACGGGATGACCCACACGAAGACCAGGGTCAAAACCAAGGCCACGATCGTCCCGACGTGCACATTCTTCATCACCGGGAAGGCTCCACCGACCAGCTCGGCGCTGGCGACTCGCATGAAGCGTACCACCAATTGCATAATCGTCAACGCCATAATGGTCAGGAAGACGGAGCCGTAGGCTACACCGAAGTCATGCGGAATACCGATATGGTCCAGGAAATTCGCCAACCCTCCAGAGAAGACAGCCAATGCCTTGGCCGCCCCACCGGCATCTTGATACCCCTGGAAACTCCCAAACGCTACAGTTGCCGTGAGAAACGCGATCACTGCGAAGGCCATTTCCATAAACATCGCCCCGCCGCCGACCGGCAACGCATCCGTCTCCTTTTCAAGCTGACGGGCCGTGCCGGAGGTGGAAACCAGACTATGCCAGCCGGAAATCGCACCGCAAGCAATCGTGATGAACAAGATGGGCCACAGTGGGCCGCTAGCCGTGGTGAACTGTGTAAAGACCGGGAAGTCCCCCATGCCGGGCCGCCAGATCAGTAGACCAATGATCCCTCCCAGAACTCCGATGGACACGATCCAGAACGAAACATAGTTGACCGGTTGCGCAAAGGACCAGATCGGCAAGACCGATCCCAGGTAACAGAAGATGATCACCAACAAGGTCCCCAACACCTGGGCTTGCGTGTTCCCCAGGAACCAGTGCGGGGATTCCGGCAGGCCATAGAAGCCGGAGAAAATGTTGGAGATGAACGGTTGTGTCCCCAGCCAGATACCCACAAACGTCAGCACCACCGTAACGATGGTTGTGATGATGATGTCTTGCTTCCAGCGATAAGTCATCTGGCCAGCCAGCACCCCCATCAAAACGACGGCGAGCATCCCGAAGGGAACCTGGGGGTTGATCATCAACACCTTGCCTACTGCGTTCCCGAACGCCCCCATAATCAACAAAAGATAGAAATACAGGAAGATCATGAGGATATTTCTGGCGCGTGGGGAGATCAATTTGTAACTCAACGCGCCCATCGTATCCCCGTCACGGCGGACACCCATAATCATCGCGCCGTAGTCCTGCACCCAACCAACGAAGAACGTACCCAGGATGATCCACACCAATGCGGGCAACCATCCCCATTGGACAGCAATGATCGGGCCGGTGATGGGGCCCAAAGCCGCGATGGATTTGAACTGATAACCAAAAAGAACATTGCGGCTGGCCGGTGTAAAGTCCACACCATCCATGTACATCTTGGCCGGTGTAGCCTTATTCGGATCAGGCTGCACAATGTTTTGGTCAATGCGGCGGGCATACCAAAAATATCCCAGGCCAATGCCCAGTGCTCCCAAGATCAACACTAGAACTCCATTCATCGCTCACCCTCCTTCATGGTTCTAAAACGAAAACCATCAAATGCTTGTGACGAAACGAGCAACAACAATGATCAATAATCAGAATTCCCGCTTCGCCAAGGGCCATCCGAGTATTGCTTGTCACTTTCGACTGATGTCCACCTCCTTTCCCCCCGATAGAACTCACAACTAAAGGCAAGTCGTTACTACTCAGGTTGCCAGGCGTAGCGATTAAAATCGCCTATTTACGAAGCCCGCGGCTGGGCCTCCGCCTGCGCGAACGCGCCTGTCCACGTAGGGGGACAGCCAGCTTTAGCTCCTCAGGCGCGGTTTCAACCGCCGTGAGGAGTAACGGCAAGTCAAGATACCACTGCAAAGCGATTGATCCACCGATGCTCCCCGTCGCTGCTGGCCGGCGGGCCGAACCACCCATCCACAATCTTGAAACCGGCTGCCAGGATCAGAGCGTCAATCTCATCAGGCCGATAGTAGGTGAAGAACCGGTGAGCGACCCACGCCTCCCCTACCCCTTCCTTGATGCTCAAATAAAGCATACCTCCCATGCGCAACACGCGGTGGCACTCTCGCAATGCCGACGACGAGCGATCGCGAGGCAGATGAAGCAATGAGGCGCACACGAAACAACCGTCCGCCACTCCGGTTGGAAACGGCAGCCAACGCATATCGGCCTGGATCAGATTGGGAGTCCCCCGCTGCCGGGCTTCCCGCAGCATACCGCTGGATAGGTCCAGTGGCAAAACGCGCATCCCCCGAGATCGCAGGGCACGGGCATACTGCCCCGCTCCGCAGCCCACATCGAGCACCATCCCCCCGACCGGCACCAATTCACAAACCCGCTCGATCTCCCGTTCCAGCGGGTAGGTCGCTCGCCGGGCATACGCGGCGGCAATGTGATCGTAAGTAGAGACAGTCTCACTAAGCACCGTCGGAGCCATTATCAGTACTTGGGAGGCTCTACACGGATTCGAGGGGTAGGGACGAGCCTCCCGCAGGATGAGGACACCTGATCCCTGGTAAACTGCCCCGTTTGCCGCAGTTTCTGCGGCGGCCAAGCCTGTATGAACCTGCGGGAGGCTGGCTTACCCCACGAATCCACGCTGTGGGACAGGCTTTCTAGCCTGTCAGCAGTGTGGGACAGGCTTTCTAGCCTGTCAACAGTGTGTGACAGGCTTTCTAGCCTGTCAGCAGCATGGAAAGGCTGCCTCGCCACCAAAATTCTCAAGTACTG
>CAZXVB010000358.1:0-3411 GCA_964643875.1 uncultured Anaerolineales bacterium
ACAGGCGCGGTTTCAACCGCCAGGTGAGCAGTTACCTCCGAGGAAGATAAGCATATGAAAGATGGGTGTACGGAAAACAACCTGTCCGGTGGAAAACTGATGTCAATCTCCCAGGCAGTGACCCTCGTCCAGCCAGGGGACACACTGGCATTGGGGGGGATGACCCTTTACCGTCGGCCAGTGGCCTTTGTGCGTGCGTTACTTCGGCAAGAAACTCCCCCTCAAGGCCTCACGCTGCTTTGCTTCACCGCCGGTTTCGAGAGCGATTTATTGGTCGGGGCCGGGCTAGTGCAACGGGTACGCACCTGCTATTTTGGATTGGAAACGTTCGGCCTGGCTCCTATGTTCACCCAGGCGGCTACCGAGGGGAAGATCGAGGTCGTCGAGGAGACGGAGGCCAGCCTGGCGTTTGGATTGCGGGCGACGCTGGCCGGCGTCGGCTTTATGCCCGGCCAGGGTTGGCTGGGGACCGATCTGCTCCGGGTTAGGCCCGACGTACACGTCATCACCGATCCTTATACAGGGGATGAAGTCGTCGCTTTTCCGGCCATCTCCTGCGACGTAGCCGTCATCCACGCCCTGCAAGCTGACCCGGTGGGCAACGCGGTTCTGGGGGGAAACCTGGCCGTGGATCAGGAACTGGCCATGGTGGCCTCAAGAGTCATCCTCACCGTAGAGGAAGTGGTGGATCGTCTGGATCAGCCAGCCGACATCAGTGCCCATCCAATCACAGCGGTGGTTCCCGCTCCACATGGCGCCTGGCCCACCTCATGCTATCCTCGCTATCCACTCGACGGGTGGGAGTTTATGCACTACAGTGAGACCTGTCCGGCGTCATTCGACGCCTATCGCCGGCGGATCGTGTATGAGATGGGCGAAGACGAAACACGTGCCCCTCAGTAAAGGCATGCCGTCACCGCAGTGCCTCCATTTCTACTGCCACGCTTACACCGCTCGGCCCGTACCGATAGCGATACGCATAGAGGGAATCACTGCCACTCTCGCCCCACGTCATCTCCGATAGCACGGTGGCCATACCGGCCCGTGTCGGGGTTTGGTGAGTGGAGATATCGCGCGCTAATGCCGTCAGAACTTTCTGAAAAGTGACATACGTCGGGAGCGCCAGCGAACCGGGGGGCGGGACGTGAGGCCCCAACGCCTGATACGCCGTCACGAATGCGCTGTGATCGGCAATGTCGCTCGGATACGGCCACGGTGTGACAAACACAGCCCCATCAGCAGCGCTGCCGGCCACGGCGGCGAAGTCGGGGAAGGCCATTTCCGGCCCACCCAGCAACACACCAGACCAGCCATACTCCCGCAAAGCAAGCGCCACTTCCCCCGCCGTCACCGGATCGGCGTCACACAGGATGGCCTTTGCCCCTGCTCCTCCAGAAGTCAGCACCCGCCCCCGCCAGTCGGGGTCGTGCGGGGAAACGGTCGGCGTAATCACCACGGCATAATCGGGAGCAGTCCGCAGTATAGCGGCCCCCAATGGGCCGCCAGTGGTCACCAAAGCCACCCGGCCCTCTGTGGCAGACAATCGGGCAAGCAACGCACCGGCTACCGCCTCCACAGAGGGGCCAGGGAGGAAAACGCTCGCTGTGCTGTCCCCGGTTCCATCGAGGGAGAGGGGGGAGAGCAGGCCAGGGGCAACCAGGGGAATTCCGGCCTGGGCGTAGCTCTCCAAAGCGGCGACCGTGGTGTCGGTGCGGAAATGCCCCACGGCGGCGATCAGCTCCGGATCCGTCGCCAATTTGCGGGCTTGCTCGTCCGCCATCACCGGATCGCCACCATCATCGTAGGCCACCAACTCCACACTGTAACCCTGCACGCCACCGGCGGCGTTTGCCTCCCGGATCGCCAAGCGGGCCGCGTAAATCACGTCATAGCCGATGTAGCGATACCGTCCCTCGAAGGGGGCCACCAGCCCGATTTTGACGGTGGGACGCACCCTCAAAGAGGAACACCCCATCAGAAACAACAGAAGAAGCAAGATAACGGCGCTGCCAATGCTCTCCCTACAAGCCCGATCACGGACTCCACAGACCTTATGGCACTGCACCGCCGCAGATGGCATAGTTGGCATTGTGTTCTTCTTGCGTGCGAGCGAAGAGGTGGCTACCGTCGTTCTTGGTACAATCGGCCAGGAAGAAATAGAAATCCGTTTCCGCCGGATAGGCCGTCGCCTGGATTGAGGCCAGACCGGGGCTACAGATCGGTCCCGGCGGAAGGCCTAAGTTCTGATACGTGTTGTACGGCGAGGCGTAAGTTGTGGCATCCAGAGTAAACTGAGGCCACCAGTTTTCAGGGGAGCCCATCGCGTATTGCACGGTTGGGCAAGCACCCAGAAACCATCCGTCCCGCAGACGGTTGTGATACACGCCCGCGATGATCGGCCGTTCCTCATCCAACACGGCCTCCCGCTCCACAATAGAGGCCAGTGTGACCAACTCATAGAGATTCAGGCCGTGGTTGGCAGCAGCGGCCCGCATATCCTCCGTCACGCGTTCGTCGAAAGTCTGGAGCATCCGCTCCAGAAGGTCCCGCGCCGTCGCTTCCTCCGGCAATCGGTACGTCTCCGGAAACAGGAACCCCTCCAGCGTCACCGTGGGAGGCAGCTCCGCCAAAAAGCCGAATCCCAAATTGGCCGTCCGCCAGCCAGTCGTCACTAGTGTGCGAAATTCCTCTTCCGAGACGGTCGTCTGCTCGGCCACCGTGCGGACCACCTGCTCCAGTCGCAACCCTTCCTGAATGGTAACGACTTGCTCCGGTCGTTGCCCCTTCTGGAGTGCCTGAGCAATCTCCGGGATGGTCATCGTCTTTCGCAGGGTGAACTCACCGGCCTCGATCCCGGCGTCCAGCCCGTGGTACTGGACGTAGCGACGGAATAGCTCCGCATCGGAGATCAGCCCGGCCTCGGCCAGCCGTTGGGCGATCTCGACGGCTGTCTCTCCCGGTTCGACGACGAACGTGATCGGCGATTCGTCCGTTCCGGCCGGCTGTTCCAGCGCCTCGGCGTTGGTCTCCAGATAGGCGCCGATCACCATCTCGTCCGGAGCGGAAAGCCCACACAGGGTAAACGAGAAGTCTCCACCGCCCGCGCCAGTCGCCGACTGACGCAGGAACCCCCGCAGGGAAATTCCCGCCGCTCCGATGGCACCCATAGCGATCAAAAAAACCAACACTCGTCCCCACGTTTTAAAATGTTTGGATCGGTTCAGGATTCTACTCCTTATTTACATTCGCCCGTCGGCCTCCGAAAGCCGAGGGAATACCATAAGCTACTCGTTACTATTCAGGCCAACGGTCGAAACCGCGCCTGAGGAGCTAAAGCTGGCTGTCCACCTGCGTGAACAGGCGCGCCCACGCAGGTGGACGCTTGGCTGCCAGCCCTCCAGAGGCGATTTC
>CAZXVB010000359.1:0-3409 GCA_964643875.1 uncultured Anaerolineales bacterium
CAATCTGCTCTGGCGGATAGTTGCCTCCCTCGTTCCCTCGCTTCCTACTCCCATGTTGGGGGGTAAACGATATCCTCCCGCAGGTTCATAAACCTGCGGGAGGATCGTTTGCGGTTAGGAAACCGTTCCTCGCTCTGCTGTAGCCTCACGTTCTCCTGGTGGGAACGAGCTACGCGATTGTGCATTACGCTTCACTTAGCAGCGTCAGAAGCAACGTGACACTGTTCTCCACATCCCGTATGTCCACCATTTCCGAAGGGGAATGGACGTAGCGGGTGGGTATGGAGAGACATCCGGCCGGTACGCCGGCCCGCACCAGTTGTATGGCGGCCGCGTCGGTCGTGCCGCGTTCCAGAACTTCCAACTGATAGGGGACCCCGGCTTTTTGGGCCGACTGGATCAGCCGGTCGCGCACGATGGGGCTGGCGATCATCCCCCGATCCTGGACTTTGACAGCCGGCCCTTGGCCCAGTTCGACCGCCATTGGGTAACTCTCTGGGGTGTCGCCGGTCCCGGTGACGTCCACCGCAATGGCCAGGTCGGGATTGATGCCAAAGGCAGAGGTACGCGCACCACGCAGACCGACCTCTTCCTGGACGCTGAAAACGAAATAGAGGTCGTGCGGTGTCTGTTCCAGACGGCGCAGCGTCTCGATCAACACAGCACAGCCAATGCGGTCATCCATCGCTTTGGAGATCCGGCGTGTACCTTGACTGACGAATGGACGGCTGAACACCCCCGCATCCCCCACACCGACCGGACAATCTTCCCGGCCAGTAGCGCCCACGTCTATGAACAACTCCTTCAACGTAGGAACGTCACGGGGATCGTTTCGCTTCTGTTCGATCCCGATCACACCGACTACTCCGTTGGCAAAAGCTACCCGGTTACCGATACAGGTGAGCGGATTGACACCGCCGATGCTCGTGAAGCGCAGGAACCCTTTTTCGTCTATGTACGTGACCATCACGCCGATCTCGTCCATGTGGGCCATCAAGGCGATCCGCTGTCCGTGTCCATTGCCGGCCTTGTGGACAATCAGGCTGCCCATCGCGTCCACCTGGACCTCATCGGCCAGAGGGGCGACCAGGTCGCGAATCACGGCGCGGATCTGGTCTTCGACGCCGGAGGGACCATAGGTTTTGACCAACTCTTGGATTAACTCGTTCATGAATTCATTTCTCCCGATTCAAGGTTTGGTGACTCAAAGCAGATAGGGATGAGCGCATCAACTGGATGGTGTGCTCCAGATCGGCCCGATGCAAAAGCCCCACCGGGCTGTGGATGTACCGACAGGGCACAGCAACGGTGATAGACGGGACGCCAGAGCGGGTCAGGTGGATGGAGCCAGCATCCGTGCCGCCAATGCCCGGCTGCTTGAATTGGTAAGGGATGTTCAGAGATTGGGCCGTATCGGTCAGCAAGCGAACCAGTCGCCGGTCCGCGATCACGGTGCGATCCATGACCGTGATGGCCGGCCCTTTCCCTAACTCGGTCGTGGGGCTTTCGTCCTTTTCCTTGGGGATGTCGTCGGCGATTGTGCCTTCCAACACAAAGGCGCAATCCGGATCCAACGTGTAGGCGACCACCTGTGCGCCGCGCAACCCCACTTCCTCTTGGACGGTGAAGGCCGCGTGGATATCGTGGGGGAAACGTTCTCCCTGCAGCAGCGCGATCAGAACTGCACAGCCGGCCCGGTCGTCAAATGCCTTGCCACTGACCGTCGGCCCCAATTCGCGGAAGGAAGTGGAAAACGCGATGTACGTCCCCGGTGGGGCTAGCTTTTTGGCTTCCGACTGGCTCGTCGCGCCAATGTCCACCACCAGCCTGTCCAGTTTGGTGACCTTGTTCTCCTCGTTGTCCTCCAGAAGGTGAACTGGTTTGAGACCGATCACACCGGGTAAGCGTTCCGCCCCTACCAGGACGACGCTCCCCGGCAGAAGCCGAACGTCTATTCCGCCCACTGTAGCGATCTTGAGGCCACCTTTCGAATCGTGCCCCACGACCATCAGGCCGACCTCGTCCATATGGGCGCTCAACATCACGCGCAAAGGCTTTTCGGCTGTGCCCCGTTTAAACGCCAGTACGTTTCCCATCGTGTCTACCGTGAAATCATCCACGTGGTCCCGAATGGCATTCACTACGATCTGGCGCACCGCCTCCTCGTCTCCGGATAGGCCAATGGCTTCCGATAGTTCTTTAAGGATGGATAGGATCATTGTCTACTCTCCCTCTGTAGCCGGTTTCCAGGCTAGCTTTTCCAGGAAATCGGTCTCCAGGCTGGCGATGAAGGCCGTCAATAGACGAGCGGTACGTTCGATATCTGCCACGGCCAATGTTTCAATCGGTTGGTGCATGTAGCGGACGGGAATGCTGAGTAAGCCGGTCGGGACTCCCTCGCGGCTGACCTGGATCGCCCAGGCGTCGGTCCCGCTCCGCCCCGGTATCGGTTCCCGATGGTAGGGGATTTCATGGGCCTTGGCCACTTCCTCCAGGCGGGCGACGAGTTGGGGGTGAAAGTTCGGCCCGAACCCAATGGAGGGGCCGGCGTCCAGCGGGAGCGTCTCGTCGTTGGAAAGGTGGGCCTGTTCCCCGAACGTCACGTCCAACGCGATGGCCAGTTGAGGGGCCACACCGTAGGCCGCCGTCGTTGCGCCTTTGAGGCCGGTCTCCTCCTGGATGGTGGCGACGGCCACCACATCCCAGGGATGAAGTATGGTATGGAGTTGTTCCAACGTCAGTGTCACCGCGGCTACACTGGCCCGGTTGTCCATTGCTTTGCCGGCCACGTACCGATTTTTCAGGGTGATCATGTCGCGCCGGATCGAGATCAGGTCACCGACTGCCACCAGTTGCTCGACTTCTTCCGGGGGCAGGCCGACATCCACGAACAACCGATCCCAGGGGGCGGTTTTGCGGCGTTCGTCGGGGGGCAGCACGTGGGGAGGGCGGGTGGCGACAACGCCGGGCAGGTCCCGCTCCCCCTGGCGACTATGGACGATGACTTCGAGGCCCGGTAGCACGCGTCGGTCGGTGCCGCCGACTGAGGTGATGCGTAGGAAACCTTTCTCGATTCCCGTGACGCGCAGGCCGATTTCGTCCATATGAGCGGCCAGCATCAAGTGGGGCCGCGGCTCGTTTCCCTCTCCGCCCCCGCGCTTACGGGCGATGATGTTGCCGAGTTTGTCTGTCTGTATCTCGTCCACGAAGGGTTCCCAGTTTTGCCGGATCAATTCTCCGACCGATGTCTCATGGCTGGAGATCCCTTCTGCTTCTGAGAGCTGTTGAAGGTAAGAAATTACATCCACGAAATGCTCCTTATGGTGAGATGGTTTTGATGTATCCTTAAACCAGTAGAGCACAATCCACTGCTCCAAGCCGGTCTGTGACCGGCGTGTTTTGTTTGGCG
>CAZXVB010000360.1:0-3405 GCA_964643875.1 uncultured Anaerolineales bacterium
GAATCATGTTGAAGCGCATCGCCGCCCATGCCTAATTTTCAAACAAGCTCTGAGGATTGAGTTTGGCGCCTATCTGACACGCTCTTAGCGCATAAATCGGCGGATGATGCGCCCCTCGCTGTGCATAACCAATTTATCCCCAACTTCCAGTTCCTCATACGGCTTTTCCCAGGCCTCACGGGTCGGACGGGGGAAGACGCGGATATCGGTGCCAATTTTGGCATGCCGTTGGTCTATGTGTGCCAGGCCGATCAGATACCCTTCGGTGTCCATAGCGCAGGAGGTCACCTGTCCGATCACCCGGCCCCGGCTATCCGTAACGACGTCGCCCTGTTTGGGAACCCGCACGCCTTTTTCCTCGATGCGGAAGCGGGCCACGATCATTTTGCGCTGACTGGCGTGTTCGATATACGCCTGCCGCCCGACGAAAAACGGCTTGTGAAGCTTGACGTATCCCCCGAACCCGGCATCGTCGGGGCGCAGGTCCAGTGGGCCGGCCAGTTCGTGGCCGTAGAGGGGCAAACCGGCCTCGATACGCAGGCTGTCCCGCGCCCCCAGGCCGATGGGCCGCAGTCCGAACTGGGCGCCCACTTCCAGCAACGTTTCCCATAGCTTTCCTACCACGTCCGGATGGATGAATAACTCGAAGCCCATGGATTCGCCCGTGTAACCGGTGCGCGCAATAATCACGTCGAAGATACCGCCGGGGGCCATTGAGGATGGGATGTGGGCCTCCATCACGCCGGTGCGTTTCAGGGAGAGCAGGCGGGCGCGGATTTCTGCGGCGGCGGCGGCGGAGGGAGCGGCGTCCAGGAGTGCCAGGAGCACGTCGCGGGAGCGTGGCCCCTGCAATGCTATGTCGACTTGCCAGGCATAGCTTTCTTGAGGAGCATGGAGGTTCCGCAGGACGGCCTGGAAGCTGGTCCTGGCCCAGGGACGGCGGTCATCCAGGTACACTTCCCGCTCGTTGACTGCTTGCAGCCAGGCCCAGTCCTTGTCCGCGTTGGCCGCATTGACTACCATCAGGTAACGGGACGGTGTGAGCATATAGACCATTGCATCGTCTATCACGCTGCCGTCCGGGGCCAGGAGGAACCCGTAGATAGACTCGCCGGGGCGGAGCATATAGGCGTCGTTGGTCATCACCAGGTTGATGAAGTAAGCGGCGTGGGGACCGCTGATCTCGAAGATGCCCATATGGGCGACGTCGAACAGGCCAGCCGCTCCGCGCACGGCTCGGTGCTCGTCGCTGATGGAAGTGTACCACAGGGGCATCTCCCACCCGGCGAATGGCGCCATCCGGGCGTTGTTGTGCGTGTGCCACTTGTAAAGCGGTGTGCGTCGCAGCGGGGCTTCTGGCTCTTCCCACTGAAAGGGAGAGAGTGGCGGCGCGGTCGGATCGGCGTAGCCCGGGGCGGAAAGGCCGATGAAGTATGGCTTGTATGAGACGGGGGGAGTGAACGCGTCGTTCTCCAGTGCCGAAAGTTCGGGCAACTGTGTGTCGAAGTCGCCCAGGTCGCGCACGACGACGGGGCCGGGCAGCTTGGCCCATAGGTCCTGGTCATCGAAACGGACGAACCCGTCCGAGAGGTCCCGCAGCCAGGCGATGACCCGCTGGGCCTTGTCCGCCGGCACGACCAGGCGATAGCGGTAATGGCCGAAGCTTGGACGTTGTATCAGTGCCTGGCTCATCACCTGTCCATCTCGCTCCAGCAGGGTTGCCGTTTTCCATTGTCCCTGGGGCAGGTACGTGATATTGACCGGCGTCAGTTGTTCGACGAAGCCGGCCGCCAGATTGCCCTCGATCTCGATCTGGACGAACCGGCCCCGGCGTTGGCGGAGTTCGGGCAGCAGGCAATGGTGGGGATACCCGCTACAGGGCAGGTCGAAGTCGAGACCGGCCTGGTCGGCCAGTTCGGCTACCTCGCGCCGCAGCTCCTCGAAGCAGTCGAAATCTATCTTGGCCCGGTAGGCCCGCCCCCGCACCGTCTTATAAACGAGCGGTTCCATCGCTTGCATCGC
The DNA here is from genome assembly GCA_964643875.1 of uncultured Anaerolineales bacterium. Classification (GTDB taxonomy): domain Bacteria; phylum Chloroflexota; class Anaerolineae; order B4-G1; family B4-G1; genus CAZXVB01. The sequence continues at coordinate 2,023 of CAZXVB010000360.1, forward strand.
GCGGACGATGATGTCCGCGATGCGTTCCATTTCCGGTTCCCGCAGGCCCCGCTGGGTGACCCACGGCGTCCCCAGGCGGATACCGCTGGGATGGGCGGCCGTCCGGTCGCCGGGGATGGTGTTCTTGTTGACGACGATGCCGATCAGGTCCAGGATGGCGGATGTTACTTCACCCATCAATGGGGTCTTGTCCCGCCCCTGGATGGTCTTGCAGTCGAGTAGCAAAAGATGGGTGTCTGTACCTCCGCAAGGGACCCGCATACCGCGAGCGGTCAGTGCCTGGGCCAGGGCTTTGGCGTTGGCTACGATCTGATGTTGCAGGGCGTGAAATTGTTCCGTGCGGGCTAGGCGGAAGGCCACCGCCATGGCGGCAAATTTGTTGACGTGCGGCCCCCCCTGGAGGCCGGGGAAGACGGCGTGATCTATCTTCTGAGCCAACACGGGATCTGTGGTCAGGATGCACGCTCCCCGTGGGCCGCAGAGCGTCTTGTGGGTTGTGAATGAGATCACATCGGCGTACCCCACCGGGGAGGGAAACGCGCCGGCAATGACCATGCCGGCTACGTGGGCGATGTCGGCCATCAGGTAGGCCCCTACCCGGTCGGCGATCTGGCGAAACTTGGCCCAGTTCGGCAGGCGTGGGTAGGATGTGTAGCCGACGATGATCAGCTTCGGGCGGTGCTCCAGTGCCAGCTCCTCGATGGCGTCGTAATCCAGTAACTCAGTGCGCTCATCCACATGGTAGGGGACGACGTTGTAGAGCCGGCCGGATATGTTGACCGGGCTGCCGTGGGTCAGGTGTCCCCCGTGGTGCAGGGCCATGCCCATGATGGTGTCGCCGGGATTCAGGAGGGCCTGTTGTACTGCCACGTTGGCCGGGCCACCGGAGAGTGGTTGGACATTGACGTAGATCTGCTCGGCCGAGATGGTACCTGTGGCGAAGGCCTCAGCGCACCGTCGCCGGGCCAGGGACTCGATCACGTCGGCATATTCCACTCCCCGATAGTAGCGCCGGTCGCCGTAGCGCCGATAGTGTCCCAGGTGATGCTCGTAGTCAAGGATCTCTGCTTCGTCCAGCCAATGGGTCTCCGGATTTGGATAGCCCTCGGCGTAGATATTCATCAGCACTGAGCTTAATGCCTCCCGCACGGCCCACGGCGAACTGCTCTCCGAAGGAATCATGATCAGCTTGCGGGCCTGCCGTTCTTTTTCCAACTCGATCAAGTGGGCTACGTCTGGGTCGAGGGTCGTCAAGTCACCGCGAAAGAGAAAATCGTGATTTGTGTGAGGACTGGACATTATCATCTCCTGTTCGAATGCATAGTGTGTGAGGGATATTGTACCACGAATTGCGAGAATGAGCATCTTTATGTAAAGCCTGCC
>CAZXVB010000361.1:0-3403 GCA_964643875.1 uncultured Anaerolineales bacterium
GGCTGCCAGCCCTCCAGAGGCGATTTCAATCGCTAACAGAAGTAGCCTGAGTAGTAATTACGCAAGTTTCATCATGCGGGTGAGATGCGGGTGAGATTGACGTTGATGTTAACCGTTAACAAAGGCGGTCCGAGCGGGTCATACCTCGGGATGTTCGATTTCGAAGATGTGAGAATAAAGGTTGGCGATCCACAACTTTCCCTCCTGGGTCAAACGGAGGTATTCCAACGCCGGTTGGACATAATGGCGAACAACGTTCCAGTAGAACCCCGCAAATTGGCGGCGCATGTCGCCGGGGCTGCGATAGCCTGTCTCGACATTGGTATCGTTTTCCTCGAATTCGTAGAATAGGGCCGGAATCTTGCGCAGATAGTTGGGATCGCCGAGTTGACCGATGAAATCCGCTGCCCGCACCAGACCGGCGTAGCCGGATGTATCCTGGTGAAGCGGATCGTCCGGCGCGGGGAAGCGGGTGACCTCGATATAAGTGGCGACGCGCTCCACATCCACTTGAATGTCGGTCCCCACGATCTGCCGATTGCCGAAGCGCTCGCGCACAAAGAGCTTGCCCCGGTCTACGTGGTATGGCGTCAGAGCGATATCCGTCCCATCTGCGGGCAGTGTAACCACCTGATCGCCGATGCCGGTGGCGAACGTATTTGTGCGCCGATCATCAGCTCTACAGATACCTTTGACATACCCAATGTCGTGGCACAGGACGGCGATCATGTAGTGCAGCCAATCCTCCGGCGTAACGTTGCCCTCACGCAGGTGTCTACCTTTCAAAATTGCCTGCCCCACCAGGGCGACCATGATCGTGTGCTCGACGTTATGGTACAGAGCATCAGAGTTGGCGATGTTTTCCAACGCCAGCCGCCCGATCCAGGCGATAATCTCTCCCACCTCAGGCCGGATCTGGCCGTAAGTCTGGCGATATGCTTCTTCGAGTTCGACGACGAAATGTTCGATCACCAGACTACAGACGTTGAACATCACTCTACCTCCGTCGAATCCACCTCTCTTCTCAATTCAATGGATGGTGGTGTTTGTGTCAACTGGCCAATAACTCCCAAAAGCGAATCACCGTTTCGATCCCGCGATAGAAGTTGGGGATGTGAAACTTTTCGTTGGGAGAGTGCAGACGGTCGTCGGGCAAGCCGAACCCCATCAGAACCGTTTCCAGGCCCAGGGTGCGCTGGAAGGTCGTAACGACCGGAATGGAACCACCCTCTCGCACAAAGATCGGCTTCCGTCCGAAAGTCTCGGCGTACGCTTGGACCGCTGCCTGCATAGCGGGCGTATCACGCCGGACGATGGCGGGCTGGCCGCCGTGCAGCCGACTAACTTGTAGGGAGACGGTTGGGGGGGCAATCCGGCGTAAATGCTCTTCGATCAGTCGGGCGATCTCGGCTGGCTCCTGATCGGGGACCAGACGCATAGAAATCTTGGCATACGCCTTGGAAGGGAGCACCGTTTTAGCCCCCGGCTGGATGTAGCCGCCCCATATCCCGTTAACGTCCAAGGTGGGACGGGCAGACGTGCGCTCAACGATGGTGTACTCTGGCTCCCCCCAATCCGTGGGTACTCCTGCTTCCTGGAGCCACGCATCCCGGTCAAAGGGAATGTTACTCATCTCGGCCCGTTCCTCGGCCGAGAGAGGCCGCACACGATCGTAGAAACCGGGGATAGTGATATGGCCGTTGGCGTCGTGCAGTTGAGCGATCATAGCACACAGTGCGTGGATGGGGTTGTGGACCGCGCCACCATAGATGCCGGAGTGCAGATCGTGGTCCGGGCCGGTTACCTCGACCTCAACATAAGACATCCCCCGCAGGGCGTAGACGATGGAGGGCGTCTCTGGCCCCAGGATGTGGGTGTCGGAGATCACGGCCACGTCGGCCGCCAGCATATTGGCGTGGGATTGAAGAAAAGGTTCCAGGCTGGGGCTGCCGATTTCTTCTTCGCCTTCAAAGATACATTTAAGCGTCACCGGTGGAGCGCCCACAGTCTGATGAAAGGCCTCCGCCGCTTTGACGTGGATGTAGAGTTGTCCTTTATCGTCGGCGGCACCACGGGCAAAGATATCATCCCCCACGATGGTTGGCTCGAAGGGAGGAGAGGTCCACAGATCAAGGGGGTCGGGCGGCTGAACGTCATAGTGGCCATAGACGAGCAGGGTCGGGGCCTCCGAGTCGCTGGCAGGCCACTCCGCGTAGACCACAGGGTGGCGGGGAGTGGGGAACACCTCAACCCGGGGAAAGCCGGCCCGTTCCAGAGCAGCGCGTAACCATTGAGCTGCCCGTTCGATGTCGGGGCGGTAGCTCGGTTGTGTGCTGATGCTGGGGATACGTAGGAGCTCCTGCAGTTCCGTCAGGAACTGAGAGCGGTGATCTTGTGCGTACTCAAGCGGATGCATATTAACCTCACTTGTGGTTTTGACTCTTTTCGACTCTCAATGTCTGGCGTCGCTGTACACAAACGCAAAGGGCAACTTTTCACCCTAAGACTTCTTGGCCAGCCAAAGTTTCTGCCGGTTGCGTGGCCATCAGTGCTTGCAGTTCTTTGAGGGTTGCCATCCCTCTGTACAGGCCAAACAATGCAATGGCGTGAAACAGGATGCTGTAGAAGTCCTTGGCCCACATCAGGATCAGGATGTCCAGAGCGTACAGCACCATCCCCACGATGAAAGCCCAACGATGCTTCTTGCGGGCCAAGACGCCGAAAACGACGAATATAGCGGTGATCAACACATTGCCCCCCATACCCAACAGATGGGCCACGGTGGCCACAGTGCCCCCGAATTCATTCGCAATGACCGACACGATACCATCCACCACCTGAGTGATCCCCAGACCAACCACAAAACTCATATTTCCACCGAACAGAAAAATCAATGAATTCAGCAGGGATAGGCCGGCTATCCAATAAAACCAGTTGGCGCCTCCCTTGAATCGGTTTTCCAATTCCAGAAGTCGGTAGGAAAAAGCGCTCCTGGCAGCCGAACCGGGTGCGGACGGCGTCACTGCTCCCCTCATACCTACCGGATAGCCGTCCACCGACAGATCGTAATTGAACGTCAAGCCATTTGTGCGAATATGAACGGTGCACAAATGCGCTCCGATCTGGAAAGTGTGGTCACTGCCGGTATCGAATAACTTTCGGCTTTCTTCGACCAGTTGGCCGTCCACGTAAATCTTCCGTTTGCCGAATACGACTCCGTGTTCCAGTTCGACGGTATGTTCCTGCCCATCCAATTCCAGTTTCCAAGATTTCTTTTTCATTCTGCCTCCATCTCTGGGTAGTGTCCCTGGACAATTGAGATCATTCAGCTCTACACGGATTCGAGGGGGGGACGAGCCTCCAGCAGGTTGAGGACGCCTGGTCCCTGGGAAACCGCCCCATT
>CAZXVB010000362.1:0-3363 GCA_964643875.1 uncultured Anaerolineales bacterium
ACAGCCAGCTTTAGCTCCTCAGGCGCGGTTTCAACCGTCGGCCTGAATAGTAACAAATCGCAGAGAAAACCCCCGCTTGGACATTTAGTCAAGTGCGCCGCACCTCAACACCAATTCATTCAAAACACACCCCAATCATTATCACAACAAATGGAGGTTAAAGTATGGCTACCATCCGACCATTTCGAGGAGTACGCTACAATCCAGAGAAGATTCCCGACCTTTCGGCCGTGATCAGCCAGCCGTACGACCGGGTGCGACACGGCCTGCAGGACAAATATTACCGGCAAAGCCCATATTCCATCGTGCGCATTATCAAAGGTAAAGAAGAACCGGGGGATGACGAGAAGCATAATGTCTATACCCGCGCCCGTGACTATTACCAGACCTGGTTGCAGGAAGGCGTGCTGATGCGGGAGTCTGTCCCGGCGCTCTATGTGCTGGACCAGACATTCACGCTGGCCGATGGCAGTGTGAAGACGCGACGGGGATTGGTGGCCGCCTTCGAGTTGAGCCGTTTCGACGAAGGAATTGTCCTGCCCCACGAGCGAACGCTCTCCGGCCCCAAGGTAGATCGTCTCAATCTAATGCGGGCCACCGCCGTCAATTTCGGGCACATCTTCATGCTCTACCCTGATGGCCGAATCAACGAACTGCTGGAACAGGCCATCGCCGACCGACCGGGGTTTGAGCTGCGGGAGATGTTCGAACACGACGTAATCCAACGATTCTGGCCGGTGACCGACCCGCAGATCATTCAAGCTGTGGTAGAGGAGATGGCCCCTCGCAAAAACCTGATCATCGCCGATGGTCATCACCGTTACGAAACCGCGTTGAATTATCGGGATGAGATGCGGGCTAAATACCCCGACGCTCCCCCCAATGCCGGCTTCAACTACCGCATGGTCACCATGGTGAGTATGGAGGATCCTGGCCTGGTGATCCTGCCGACGCACCGCTTGATCCACTCCTACAAGCAGATGACCGGCCCAGAGGCATTGGAAAAGGCACAGACATATTTCCAGGTAACTCCGGTAGCCGACCGGACTGCCTTGGAAGCCGCCTTGGCCGAAGCGACCCCAGAACATCCCCGCTTTGGGTTCTACGATGGATCCTATGTCGTGTTGACGCTGCGAGATTCGGCGGTGTTGGCGGAGTTATTGCCGGAGAGGGACCCAGCCTGGCGGATGCTGGATGTTTCGGTAGTGCACGAGTTGTTCATCGAGCGGGTATTAGGGATTGACAAAGCGGCGGTCGAGGCCAAGACCAACATCGAGTATCTGCGGGACCCACAAATGGGGTACGATGCGGTGGATCAAGGGAAAGCCCAGTTCTTGCTGGTGATGAACCCAACTCGTATGGAGCAGGTACGGGCATGTACGGCAGCCGGGGAAAAGATGCCCCAGAAATCTACCGATTTCTATCCCAAGATCATCAGTGGCCTGGTTATGATGCCCATTGACGCCGAGGAACGCCTGTAAGGCACACACTACCCAACATTTCGATCCTCCCGCAGGTTCATACAGGCTTGGCCGACGCAGAAACTGCGGCCAACGGGGCAGTTTACCAGAGATCAGGCGTCCTCATCCTGCGGGAGGATCGGCCCTACCCCTCGCTGGAAATCCAGAGTGTGCCAGAATTCTCACCACCGTAGGACAACTTTTCGATCTCGAGCAGGAGGGAAAGAATGCAGATCACAAAAGTAGAGGTCGTGCCGGTAGAATTGAAGCTGCGTCTTCCCTATCGAACAGCATACCGGCCGGACGTGGAGATAGATCAAATTGCGGTAGTGTTCATACGTCTCGAGACACAGCAAGGGCTGACAGCCTGGGGATGCGCTGCTTTCGACGAAAATCTGACTGGCGAAACGTTGGATGCCGTGCTCCGTTCCTGTCGGGCATGTGCCGACGTTGTTCAGGATTTGAGCCCCCTCAACACAGAATATGCATTGGGGGAACTTTCCCGCTGTGCAACACATACCCCATCGGCGCTATGCGCCTTCGACATCGCTCTGTATGATCTGCTCGGCCTGGCGGCCGGCTTGCCGCTCCATCGTCTGTTAGGGGGGTATCGGGACCGCATTCAGACATCGGCCACTATTCGCCTGGCCCCGGTGCAAGAGACAGTGAAGTTGGCACAGGAGCGGGCACGTCAGGGGTTCCGCATTCTCAAAGTTAAGGGAGGGGTAGACCCGGACCAGGACGTGGAGCGGATCCGTGCCATACGGCGGACGTTGCCGGGCTTCACCTTGAGGTTGGATGCCGAGCAAGGATATACAGCCCGCCAGGCATTGGCCGTAGCTCGGGCATTGAAGGATGATTTGGAGATGTTGGAACAGCCGCTTTCGGCCACAGATTTAGACGGGATGCAACAGATCACTGCCCGGAGCCAAGTACCCATCCTGGCCGACGAAAGCGTCACCGCCCCGCAGACCGCGATGGAGGTCGCCACACGACGAGCAGCGAATGGACTAAGTATCAAACTGGCGACGTGTGGCGGGTTCCACCCGGCCCGTCAGATAGACATCGTCGCCCGGCTGCACCACATGGCGACGATGGTCAGTTGCGTCAACGAGCCGGCGTTGCTCACAGCGGCCGGCCTGGCGTTTGCGCTCAGCAGCGCCAACGTGCGCTACGGCGACCTTGATGGCTACCTCGATCTGGTGGATGATCCTACCGTCGCCGGGTTCTGCCTGGAAGAGGGGGTACTGGTCGCCACCGACGTGCCGGGACTGGGATGCACCGTAGCGTTGTGAGGGCGTGGCCTCACAACAGGCTCCTGTCGGACGGTTAACGGTGTCCGGCAGGAGCCACCACGACCGGGGCAAGCAAGGGGCAAAAGACTGCGGCTCGCCGTTCTCAAAATCCCAATCGGAACCAGTCCGTCCCGGTGATGACGGAACAACTAAGCAACAGGAACAAGATCAACAGGATTACCCCACACCCACATCCGGTACACGATAGCCCGCGACCGAAACCGAACCGGTCCTGCAACCAGTCGAAAATCCAATTGAGAAACGCCAACTTGATCAGACCCGATAGACAACCTGGTCTATTGTCCATACGAACTCTCCTTCCATAAAAGTCTGCTGTGGTCGGACTCCACCGATGTCCACACCTGTTCCCGCCCATGATAGGTAGGCTTGCTCTTAACCCAAAATCAATCGCATACACCTATACGTGATACCGGTAGATCGAGTTGCAACCGCCCTCCAAAAAACACACCAGAAAGCACACCTTTGAAGCCGATCAGACGAAATACAGATTGACTGTATCTACCCAGACGTGGCCCGAACGGAACACAGACGACACGGATTCTGAGGATCTCACTACCCGACATTTTGACCCTCCCGCAGGTTCGGAA
>CAZXVB010000363.1:0-3283 GCA_964643875.1 uncultured Anaerolineales bacterium
CCGTCACCGTTGTCCACCACGCTTCCGTGGGCCGGATCGCTCACGGCGGTCACCGTCAATGCGTCTCCGTCGGGGTCGGAGTCGTTCGCCAGCACGTCCACGATGATAGCGGTGTCCTCGTCCGTCGTGGCTGCGTCGTCCCCTGCCACCGGCGAGTTCAGGATGTCTACGCTGGCGCTGGCTGTGGCTGTGGCCTCCCCACCCAGGTATGGCTCGGTGCCGGAGGCGGTGGCCGTGTTCAGGAGGGGATCATCGGTCGGGTCAGGGATCGTGTAGGTCGCGTCACAGGTAGCGACTTGACCAACGTCCAGTGTGCCCAGGTCGCACACCGTGCCTCCCAACAGGGGGTCGTTCACCGTCACACTTTCCAACGGTACGTTGCCGTCATTGGTGACAGTGTAATCGTATGTGATCTGATCTCCTATGTGGGCCGCCGCCGGGGCACTGATCGTCAGTGTCAATGAGGGTTGAGGCTGGATGTTTCCCAACCAGGCTTGTGCTATGTCGCCGGCAGCGATGGTCATAGTCTGAGAGATGCCGGTAGTGGCGTACCACCCTGTTTGAAGGGTTTCTTGCACGTAGTAATCGCCCGGGGTCAGGTCGGGTGGATTGCGGTTGGGGTCGTTGCTGAAATAGACCCACCCTTCGGCGTTAGTGGCCTTATTCCAACCAGCAGCCTGAGAGCCATCTGCTCGATACAGGCCAACCGTCCAGCCTTCCAGGTCGTCGTCTCCGCTGCTCATGTCACCGCTCAGGTCATTGTCCTGGAACACCTTGACCTGGACAACCGGCAGTTTGATCTGGCCGAAGTTCACTGTGGTGACCTCGTCGCCGACGATGGCAACAGAGGCACTGATGGGGGAAGTGGCGCTCCAGCCATCCTGTTGAGTCAATTGTACAACGTAGTTGCCGCTGGAGAGCGCCCATTCGGCGACCCCGTCGGCGTCGGTGGTGTGACTACCAACGCCTTCTACTGTTACCGTCCAACCGCTCTGCCCGGCCTCACCATCCTGGGGCAGGCTATCCATATTCAGGTCGTTGAACACCAGAGTGGATAGGTAACCACCGGACACCCAGTTGACAGTTGCCTGGTCCGAGACCGTACCAACGGTGTATTGCCCCAGGACGAGCTTCTGGCGATTGGAATCCACACCGACGAAAATGGTGCCAACGGGTAGCGTCATCTGGGTTGAAGCCACGATCTGTGCCGTACCGGTGTTGTTGGAAAGCAAAGTAAAACTGGCCTCACCGTTCTCGTCGGTCGTCACTGTAGCGGGATCGAGGGTGCCAAGATCCGTCGTCAGGGCAACCTCTTGACCGGCGACTGGTGCTCCACCTTGGGTCACATAGAGAGTAAATTCGACTTCGTGCCCCACTACCTGGGCCGTGCTGGCCGGCAAGATCGCCACGTTTGGCTCGTCAGATTCACAGGGGGTGGATTGGGCCTCCGCATCGGCGATGATCTCCCAGGCGCGTGCTCCCACTGTTGTCGTGGCATCTGGCTCCAGACTATCGGAGAAATGCCACACCGCGGCCTGGCGGGCAGCCATCTCGTTATTGATATTGTCGAGGGCATCGGCCCGGTCAGGCCAAGGGGCATACCCGCTCAAACGAGGTGGGTAATGTAGCAACAGCCAGCGGACCCGGCAAGACATCGCCTCGTCGCTGGCCACGAACTGGTCGTTATTGTAGACATGGTGGTGCAGATCCGTACAGAAGGTTGGGACGACATCTCCGCCTTCTATCTGGAATTTCAGGGTGCCCCCCCAGTAACTCCGGCTCTCACCATCTATCGTGCCTTTGACCGTCGTGCCCGGACCAACACCGGTGAACGTGCCTACTTCGCCTTCTGCCAGGACACCGGTCACCGCAGCGATCAGCCACAACGCCATCCAAACTACAAAAACCCGCCCTAATCGTTTTCTCATTTGTTTCCCCGCCATCTGTGTCCTCCGACCTATGCAATTATATCTATTTCTACCCTAAGTATACCCTCCTTTCTTGATTAAGCACGTGATGATTTTGTCGCCAAATCGTAACAGTTTCGTAACGACAGTGTGATGGTCACAATAGAGTGAGGATAGAGTTGGACGTGCTCCTGGCAATGTTTCGGGCAATGTTTTCCAGGCAGTCACAGCCTGCTTGGCCGCCCCGATGCGGCGCGGTCGGAGATTGATCCCGGCGGAGCATCTGATACACTGACTGTCAATTTCCAATTCCAATGAGTCCCACAGCAGCCACCCAGGCTAACAACTGGACCCACACAGCGCCGCCCCATAGGACGTAACTGATGACCCGTTCCTGTTTTTGACGGTAGAATATTCCTCCCAGGATCCCGTTGAACAGCCACGTCAATAGCCCGATCAATGGTAGGATGAAGATTTGCCAACGCGGGCCTAGTCGGTCCGGGGTTCCATTGGCATCGAAATGGAGAGCAATGACCCAGGGCAGGGAGTGGAAGTGAAAACATAGCCAACCAATCAGCAGCAGCAACAGACCTACTCCCGCCACCAACAACACCCATCCAAGGCGATCGTACCACAGGGGCCACTCCATCACTGCTGGCCGGCGGGACGAAAGCTCGACGATCTGTGTGGGGCCCATTTCCAGGCGTTTCCTCAAGGAAGCGACGAATTTCTCCGGTTCTGTGGGAGAGATGCCATAGGTCATTACCGGGGTGACGATGTAGATCTGTTGCTGGGGCGGCGTAGTAGCATAGAACAGCGCCGGTCCGATTTCTGGCAGATCCCCATATCCCACCCAATGACCGGGCCACATTCCACCATAGAAATGGATCTGCCCTTCTACTTCTTCTCCGGATACCACCCGTTGGATCTGACCGGTAGGGATAATCTGTTCGGTCGCTCCCCACTGGATGATCAGTTGATTGCGGTCCAGGAGATACCGGGCGTGGCGCAATCCATACAGCCAGTAGCCAAGCAGTCCCAAGAAACCCAAGCTGGATATCACTGCCAGACTCACCAAGAAGGTACCAATCGTCAGGGGACGACTAGCCGCCAGCCAGATCAGATTAACATCCACTAATAAAATAGTCAACATCAACCCGATGGCTCCTACAACACCCCGGGTTGTTTCCACTTTCCATTCAGTCATTACAATCCTCCGTTGCAATCCTCCAGAGGCGATTTCAATCACTAACAGAAGTAGCCTGAGTAGTAGTACACCACAACTTCATTTTCAGGTTCAGGAAACTGTGTTGAGTGTATCTACCTACTGATAGAGAGCGTAGGGCAAGCGTAGGGTTCGCGTAGGTTATCCGTCA
>CAZXVB010000364.1:0-3242 GCA_964643875.1 uncultured Anaerolineales bacterium
GACCTCACTCAACCAGAGGTCGTAATGCCGTTTCGCCGGTAGGGGAATACCCCACCGGGTAGTGAGCGTTCTTGAGCAAATCGCAGGCGGGGAGAAGGGATTGCAAGGGCTGATGAATTCCGAAGAATATCAAATGACCTTCCGAGACTGGCTGGCCCAGATTCACGTGCGACTGATCAGCAGGATGTCGCTGATCGCTTTCCTACCGTTGATCTCCATCTTGGTGTGGAATCTTTGGCATGGAGAGGCATACTGGGAAGAAGAGATGGTGATCGCTGTCGTAGTTGCACTGGTGTGCCTGGTTTTTGGGGCTATGGAGGCGCTCCGAATTGGCCATCAGATGATCGAAGTCGGGATGACAGCCGATGCTTTTGCTGCGCGGGGGGAGATGAGAGCCTTTACTTCCGTGGAGGGCCGGGATGAATTGGCATGGACCGCTTACTCCTTCAAGCGAATGTTCAAGCGGATAGGACGGATTGCCAGTGATGCCGAGCGAGCCGCGGCCGGTGATCTGACGGTCCATATCGTGGAGAAATCCGAGGCCGATGTATTGGCGAAGGGGCTTAATCAAATGATCGGCAACCTGCGCTTTCTCATTGGGCAGATCGTGGATAGCACGATGATCTTCACCGGGGCCGCAAGTCAACTGAGTGCAGTTGCTGAAACGTCGAGTGCTGCCAGTGCACAAGTCTCTGCCGCAATTCAGCAAATTGCCCATGGAGCAGAACATCAAACTCAAAGCGTCACTCAGGCTGCCAGGGCCGAAAAGCAGCTCTCTCGGACCATCGCTGACGTCGCACAGGGAGCACAGACCCAGGCCACGGTCATCACTCAAGCATCGGAGACCACCCAGCGGCTTTACGCGCTGATCAATGAGGTCAAAGCGCACGTCGAATATGCCCAAAAAGTCCAGGCTAACGCCAAACAGTTGGCTATGAAGGTACGAGAAGTGGAAAAGCAATCCCAGACGATCAAAGAGATCGCTCGCACCATTGATGATTTGACGGCCCAGGCCAATATGTTGGCCCTCAATGCAGCTATCGAAGCCCGACAGGGCACGGCAGATAACAAGGGGTTTGGCGTAGTGGTCAACGAAATACGTCAATTTGCCCAGCGCTCCCGTGTGGCAACGAAGGAGATCGGCCGACAGGCCACCCAGGTGCTTCGTTCTACCGAAGAAGCCGTCATTGCTATGGAAACCAACGTAGTAGAAGTGGACGAATACATCACGGGAGTGGTCGAGGCGATGCGTGAGATGGAGACCCTGGTGCAAGAATTGCACGAGGTGATAGAAATGACGTTCTCTGTAGTTACTTCCCATACAAAGGCCGCCGAGGAAATGAAAGCCAGCTCCGAGCAAGTTTCTCATGAGATCAAACAGGTGGCAGTCGTCTCGAAGGAAAACATGGTCGCTGTGGAAGAAATCAAGGCCGCTATCGAGGAGATGAGTGTCCAAATGACGGAGGTGGTGACTTCGGCCCAGTCACTGACCGACATGGCCTATGCTTTGCAAAATGCGGTGAAACAATTCAAATTATCTTCTGATGGAGAGGTTGGCGAAGGCCCTGTCGCGCAGGCTATAGCGCGAGACGAGCAGCACGTTCAAGGTGACGAAGTGGCTGCGAGTAAATGAGTGAATGAGTAAATGAGTGAATGAATGAATAACATAACTGTTCACCATGTGTATCTAGGGTTGGGCGCCAATTTAGGCGACCGACAGGCGAACATTTTGCAGGCGCTACAGTACATTCAGACGCGAGCGATCATCACGGCAGTCTCCTCGTTCTACGAGACAGAGCCGGTGGGCTATCTGGAACAGCCCCGTTTCCTCAATATCGTCTGCGCGGTGGAGACGGAGCTTCCTGCCGATGAACTACTTCGTTTTCTGAAATGGATTGAGAAGCGCATGGGACGAACAAAATCGTTCCGCGACGCCCCGCGTCCCATTGACATAGACATCTTGTTGTATGACGACCAGGTCCTGCAATCCGCCGAGTTGACCATTCCTCACCCCCGGATGCACGAACGGGCTTTTGTGCTGGTTCCCCTGGCAGAGATTGCTCCACAGGCGCGTCACCCGGCCTTGCAAGCGACGGTAGCGGCATTGGCGGAGCGAGTCGGCTCAACGGGAGTAAAGCGTGTCGAGCGGAGCTTGAAATTGCGGTTGGAGCATGACGTACAACAATCTTCTCCGGCGGTGGCCGTCAGATTGAGCCGAGTGGGGGTTACCCGCCTCCGCCGTACCATTCGGATGTTGAACGGCGGGCGGGATTCGTTGTTCTGCGCCACGCTCGATCTGTTCGCCGATCTGGAACCGGCCCAGGCCGGCGTGCATATGTCCCGGTTTAGTGATGTGGTGGAGAGCCTGGTAGAGGAAATTTCATTGGAGCCGACATCGGATATCGAATCGTTGGCCGAGCGCCTGGCCAGGCAAGTGGTACAGACGCAGCAAGCCGCCCGGTCGGAGGTCCGCATTCGGGCCGAGTTTCCGGTTACCAAGATTGCTCCAGTCTCCGGCAAATCTACCGACGAGTTGACGGTGTTGATCGGCATCGCGGCCTGTCGGGGGGAACAGGTGCGCCGGCTGGTGGGCATCGAAGTAAGTGGTTTGACCGTCTGCCCCTGTGCACAGGATATGGTGCGCTCGTATTCGCGAGACCTGTTGCTGGAGGACGGTTTTTCGGAAGAGCAAGTCGCCCGCATATTGGACCTCCTGCCCATCGCCTCCCACAATCAGCGCGGACTGGCCACGCTGCTGATTGGTTCGGAGCCACCGGTACGGGCCGAACATCTGCTCCACATCGCCGAGGCTTCGATGAGTTCGGAAACCTACGAGCTGCTCAAGCGACCGGACGAATTCTTCATCGTCAACAAAGCCCATCGGAATCCGCGCTTCGTAGAGGACGTCGTGCGGGAGATGATCCGCAACGTAGTCGCCGTCTATCCCGACTTGCCCGATGACGCCTTCGTCCTGGCTCGGCAGGAGAACCTGGAGAGTATTCATCGCCACAATGCATTCGCCGAGCGGTATGGTACATTGGGGGAAATCCGCCGCGAAGTGCTCCACGGGGAGTACGTCGCTCATCCCACGACGCTGGCGGCGTGGTTGTCGTAAGGGCGACCGAAAACATGGAAGCTCTACACGGATTCGAGGGGTAGGGACGATCCTCCCGCAGGATGAGGACGTCTGATCCCTGGTAAACTGCCCCGTTTGCCGCAGTTTCTGCGTCGGCCAAGCCTGT
>CAZXVB010000365.1:0-3242 GCA_964643875.1 uncultured Anaerolineales bacterium
CGGTCGAATCAGCGTCAATCTGCGGTGAATCTGCGTCATCTGCGTTCAGATGTCGAGTAGTGAATGCACGTATATATGAATTGACAACCGGCGTTTTCCGGTAGATAATATATTGCAGTCTGCCGAGGGAAAGCGGAATACCTATGTCAGCATGCCCTACTTGCGGGCGAAGTGAAGGTGAGGAGGTCGAGTATGAGAATCGGGGTATACATTTGTCATTGCGGGAGCAACATCGCCGCCACTGTGGACTGTGAGGACGTGGCTCAATGGGCCGCCCAGATGGATGGCGTGGTCGTCGCCCGAGATTATGAATTCATGTGTTCCAGCCTAGGGCAAGAGATGATCAAGGACGACATTCGGGAGTTGGGACTGAATCGGGTGGTAGTCGCCAGTTGTACGCCCCGCATGCACGAGCCGACGTTCCAGCGGGCCATCTCCGAGGCTGGCCTGAATCCCTACTATTTTGAACAAGCTAACATCCGGGAGCAGTGCTCTTGGGTCCACGATGACCGAGAGGAAGCCACAGAAAAAGCTAAGACGTTGGTAGCGGCTGCCGTCTCCCGCGTGCGGTACCATCAGGCCCTCGATGTCAACACGGTAAACATCAATCCGGCTACCCTGGTGGTCGGCGCTGGGATCACCGGCATTCAGGCCGCGCTGGAATTGGCAAACGCCAACTACCCGGTTTATCTGGTGGAGCGGGAGCCATCCATCGGTGGTCATATGGCCCAGTTGGATGAAACCTTCCCCACGCTCGACTGTAGCGCTTGAATTCTCGGCCCCAAGATGATGGATGCCGGTCGGCATCCCAACATTACACTCCTGACCTACAGCGAGGTCGAAGCGGTTTCGGGCTATGTGGGCAACTTCACGGTGCGCGTCCGGCAGAAAGCCCGTTCGGTGGATGCAGAAAAGTGCACCGGCTGTGGAACCTGCGAAGAGAAATGTCCGCGCCGGGTCCTGGACGACGGATTCAACGTCGGGCTGGGCAAACGGAAAGCCATCTACCGCCCATTCCCCCAGGCCGTTCCCGCTGTGCCGGTGATTGACCGGGAGCATTGTCTCTTCTTTACCAAAGGGCGTTGCAAATTGTGCGAAAAGTATTGTCCCACCGGCGCCATTGATTACGAGCAAAAGGATGAAATCCTGGAAATCGAGGTGGGCAACATTATCCTGGCGACCGGCTACGACGTTTTCGACGCCCGGCGCATCTCGCAGTATGGCTACGGAGTGTTCCCCAACGTCTTCACCAGTATAGAGGTCGAACGGATGTTGTCTGGGTCAGGGCCGACCGGTGGGCATGTCGTGCTGCGGGATGGCGAGACAGAGCCGAAAAGTGTGGCCATCATCCACTGTGTGGGCAGCCGGGATGAGCATTATCACCCCTACTGTTCCAGCGTCTGCTGTATGTACTCCCTGAAATTGGCCCACCTGGTGCATGCACACACCGGCGCTCGAATCTACGAGTTCTACATAGATATGCGCACAGGGGGCAAGAATTACGAGGAATTCTACAAACGGCTCCAGCGTGAGGGAACGGTCTTTATCAACGGCCGGCCGTCGGAGATTCTGCCAGAGGAGGGCAAACTGGCCGTTTATGCAGAGGATCGTATTCTGGGCCGCCAGATGCGCGTTCCGGTGGATATGGTGATCCTGAGCGTGGGACTGGAGCCGCGCCATGATGCACAGGAAGTCGCCAAGATTTTCAGCATCAGTTGCGACGCGGATGGGTGGTTCCGTGAAAAGCACCCCAAACTCGACCCGGTGGCTACGTTGACCGATGGGGTGTTCATTGCCGGGTGCGCCCAGGGGCCACGGGACATCCCCCAATCGGTGGCGCAGGGATCGGCTGCTGCCGCTCGCGTGCTCTCCTTCATTCGCCAGGGCGAGGTGCAAGTAGAATCGGCCACGGCCATCGTGGATGAGATGATGTGCGTCGGCTGCACCCAGTGTATTCACAGTTGTCCCTATGGAGCAATCGAATTCGTGGAGGAGCGCAGAGTGGCGCACGTCCAGACGGCCATGTGCAAAGGGTGCGGAACGTGTACCGGTGCCTGTCCCTCGAAGGCGATCACCCTGCGACACTTCACAGACCACCAGTTGGTGGCCGAGATGTTGGGGGCGATGCACGCCTTGCAAGCGTTCTCCGGCGAACACCCGCTGGCAGAGAGGGTTGCAAGCGCAAGCACTTGAACAAGGATGTAACGATGAACGAAACGAACGAGACAAGCGGAAGCTACGAACCGAAGATCATCGGTTTCTTGTGCAACTGGTGTAGTTATGCCGGCGCAGACCTGGCCGGTGCCAGTCGTCTCAAATACCCCCCCAATTTGCGCATCATTCGAGTGCCCTGTTCCGGGCGCATCTCACCGGAGTTGGTGTTACGCACCTTTCGAGAGGGAGCGGACGGCGTGATGGTGCTAGGATGTCACATCGGCGACTGCCATTACTCGACGGGCAATCATCGCACCGCTCGCCGTATGCCGGTCTTTCGAGCGCTGTTGGAGTTCGCCGGCATCGAGCCGGAACGGTTCCTTGTCAAATGGATCTCCTCCTCGGAGGGGAATCTATTTGCCGAAACGGTGCAACAGTTCACCGACCAGCTCCGCCAACTTCCTCCCCTTTGGGAGGTGTGGGATCGGGCCGCCAGACCCTAGCCGCCGAGAGAACTCATTCCGGGGAAACGATGGGGGCGACGGAGACAACGGGAAAGAACGACCTGACCGGCGTGGTGCTGGCCGGTGGCGCCAGCCGCCGGATGGGGCGAAACAAGGCGTTCCTCCAACTAAATGGCCGGCCATTGATCGCAATCGTCGTGGAGCGGCTGCGTCAGGTGTGTGCCGAGGTGCTGATCGTGGCCGGTGACGTGTCGCCATATGCTGACCTGGGGCTGGGGGTACGGCTGACGACGGATCGCTTTCGGGGGGTGGGAGTGTTGGGGGGCTTGCACGCCGGATTGGCGGCTGCCACGTATGCGTGGGCATTGGTCGTCGGTTGTGACATGCCCTTCCTGAACCCCGCTCTGTTGCAAGCCTTCTTCGACTGGACACCCGGATATGACGTGGTAGTCATGCGTCAAGGTGAACAGATCGAGCCGTTGCACGGCGCTTACAGCCGTACCTGCCTGCCATCCATTGAGGCAGCTATCCGGCGTCACGAGCGGCGAGTGATTTCATTCTTCCCCTCCGTGCGGGTGCGCTACGTCACACCGGCGGACGTGCTCCCTTTCGATCCGCAACTCC
>CAZXVB010000366.1:0-3216 GCA_964643875.1 uncultured Anaerolineales bacterium
CTGTCCACGCAGGTGGGCAGCCAGCTTTAGCTCCTCAGGCGCGGTTTCAACCGTCGGCCTGAACTCACTACCCGACATTTTGACCCTCCCGCAGGTTCGGATGCGGTTTGGGAGCATTTTGTGCCCTGATGTGGGGCTATACATGTGCAACTGACGTAATTTCAAACCTGCGGGAGGGTTACCGATCGATATGTCGGGTAGTGAAGGCCTGAATAGTAACAAACTTGCAATGAATGCTCACGCCTCACCCACAGGTGGATCCGTCGGAGGGGCAGGGACAAGCCCTGCCCCTGCCGGACAACCGCCAGAGTTGTTTCTACGGAAAAACCCCAATCCCGTCCACCGCTACCCGTGGAGCGAGACGGTTGGCGTGAATTGGTAACAGTCGCCCATGCACATTGATTACCTGACACTGGCTTGCCTCCGAGACCAACTCGACCGCCTCCTGGGTGCACGAGTGCAACGGGTGTTGTTGCCCGACGCCCTTTCCGTGGGATTGGAGCTGTACGTCGGTGAGCGTGTCCACATGCTCATCTCGGCGCATCCCCAACAGGGCCGCGTGTTGCTCACTTCCCACAAACTGCGCCGGGGAGTGGAGACAGAAACACCGCTCCTCTTGCTGATGCGAAAGTGGGTCCACCGCGCCCGGTTGGTAGACATCACTCAGCCGCCCTGGGAACGGATTTTGACACTGCACTTCGACGGTCGAGCCGGGCCTTGCCGTCTGGTCATCGAATTGATCGGCCGGTACAGCAACGTGATCCTGGTGGGGCCGGAGGGACAGGTGTTGGAAGCTATCAAGCGCATCGGGCCGAGCCAAAACCGGTATCGGGTCATCCTGCCGGCCCATCCCTACCGGTTCCCTCCTGTGCCGCCGGGCCGATATCCCCCTACCGAGGCCTCGGAGAGCACGTTGAGCGCACTCCTCCACAGCTCTGTTCTACCAGACATGCCCCTGTACCGCTGGCTGACCGGGCAATTCCTGGGGATCAGTCCCACCGCTGGCCGGGAAATCGCCGCCCGTGCGACCGGGGATCCGCTGGCTCGCCTGGAGGATGTCTCCCCCGCTACGTTGGCCGCGGCCATCGCCGAACTGTTCGCCCCGGTCGGAGGCAGCGACCCATCCGTCCCTCCGCCCCCGTGGTCGCCCCACGTGGCTCTCGACGCCAACGGACAGGTCATAGCCTTTGCCCCCTACGCCCTTCATCAATACCCTCGCACTGAGGCCGTGGCGGATATTCACACGGCCATCGCGCGATTCTTTCAGGGGCAGTCGCCGGCCGATCCATATGCTGCCGTCCGCCATCAGGTTCGAGAGTTGTTGGAGGCCGCCCAGGGCCGTATCCTTCGCATGCAGGAACGGCTCCAGGCCCAGGTACGAGACCCAGCAGAGATCGCGGCCCTGCGGGAGAGTGGGGAGCTTCTGCTGACTTATCAGAATCGAGTCCCACGAGGAAGTCGAGAAGTCACGCTGCCAGGGCAAACGGACGGCGAGCCGCGCACCATCTCCCTTGACCCGGCGCGCACGGCGACCGAAAACGCCCAACAGTACTTCCGACGGTATCGAAAGGCTATCCGCGCAGCCGAAGAGTTGGACAATCGAATCGCTGCTCTTCGGCCGGACATAGACTATCTCGACCAATTGATGGCCGATCTGGCGCTGGCCGAATCTCGACCGGAGATTGAGGCCGTGCGCCAGGCGTTGATCGAGGCGGGATGGGCTTCCCACCCGGCCCGTGCTCGTTCGGGGCAAGTCGAGGGACCACGCCGGTTCGATGTGATGGGATTCGTGGTGTTGGTAGGGCGCAACGCGCGTCAAAATGAGGTGTTGACGTTTCGCCTGGCCGCCCCAAGTGACCTGTGGCTCCACGTGCGGGAAGGCCCCGGCAGCCACGTGATCGTCAGAAGGGAAGGACGGGACGTGCCGGACGACGTGCTCCGACAGGCGGCCTCCCTGGCGGCGTACTACTCCCCTATGCGGGACGAGAGGCGCGTGGCGGTGGTAGCGACGGAACGCCGATTCGTGCACCGGGCATCAGGCGCACGCCCCGGCCTGGTTACCTACCGCAATGAGCGTACCTTATGGGTAGCCGGTTTGCCTCCGGATGCCACACCGGAGACGCATTTGTAGGCCGGCGGCCGGCCCATCAATTCGCGTCCAGCGCACCGCCGTCGTCGAAATGCCGACGGAAGCGGGCCACGAACTCATTCCAGGTGTATGTGTGGCTCTGAGGACCGGGCAACTCCAGCACGTAAGTTGCCGCCAGCGATCCCACTCGCCCGGCCAGCTCCCATCCCAGCCCCAGCGCCCGTCCTTTGATAAGGCCGGCCCGGAAGGCGTCCCCCACGCCGGTCGGATCGTCTGTCTGTGTTGGGGAGATAGCCGGGATGTCATACTGGGTGCCCTCAGCCCAGATGGAGGAGCCTTTCGCCCCCTGCGTCACCACGCATGCCTCAGTCGGCGCCATGCGGATTCGCTCTGCGTCCAGGCCCGTCTTTTCCTGTAGCATCTCGAACTCGTACTCGTTGACGACCAACAGGGCGCACCCCTCCAACCCCTGGCGTAGCTCCTCACCGCTCAAGCGGATGATCTGTTGGCTGGGGTCGTACAGGTACGGAATTCCCAACGCCCGACATTCCTGGGCGTACTTCACCATCGCCTGAGGGTCATTGGGGGAAATGGTCACCAGGTCCGGCGAGCGAATCGGGATGTCGTGGAAGGACAATTGCCGGGCGCGAGCCATCGCCCCAGTGTAGAAACTGGCGATCTGGTTCCCGTCCAGGTCGGTGTTGACAAAAAAGGAGGCCGTGAACAGGTCCGCTTCCTCCCGCGTAAGGGTGGTATCCACGCCGTGGTCTTCCAGCCAGGCGCGATACTGGCCAAAATCCTGACCGACCGTGCCCATCAGGTACGGACGTTCGCCCAACAAGGCCAGGTTATAGGCGATGTTGGCGGCGCATCCTCCCCGCTGCCGCCGCATCTCATCCACCAGGAAACTCAGTGAGATCGTGTCGAGGTGCTCCGGCAGGATGTGCTCCCGAAACCGACCGGGAAACGTCATCAAGTAGTCATAGGCAATCGAACCGGTCACGATGATGTTCATTGCTCATCACTCCTTTGTTGCGCTCCTGTGGTGTTCTACTTTATAGGCTCTACACGAGATGGTTCATTTTCTCCTGGGAATTGGTTTACACTTTGGGCTGCCTCAAGAAATC
>CAZXVB010000367.1:0-3203 GCA_964643875.1 uncultured Anaerolineales bacterium
GAGCAGTGGATTGTGCTCTACTGCTCCCAGCCCCCGTCCCGGGGGCGTCCCATGCGGCAAATAGCCGCTAGAATGAGGCGCTCTCGCTTACACCGCCCTCGGAGACGAGGGCCGAGAGCCTGAAGAGACCCTTTGGTTCGGCAAGGTCTCTGACCGCAGCCGGGGACCGCAATGGCTCTCCGCCACTCGAGCCGAATCCGCGATTCGGCGGCCACGCCGGTCACAGACCGGCTGGGAGCAGTGGATTGCCGACGACAATGCCCTCGGCTACCCTGAAAGAGGGGAATGCCCCGCCGCCGGGTAAGGGGGTGTTCCTGAACGTGGCGGTACGTCCGGCAGCGATGGTGGCCGAGAGGGTGGTGGCCTGCTGGTTGATTAGCTTTCCAGAGCGGCCAGTTGCTCTGCGATCTTGTTCCGTTCTATTTGTAAGTTGTGGAGTTTCTCCCGTTCTCGCTGGACGACGGCGGGCGGTGCTTTGTGAGCGAACTCTCCGGCCAGCAATGTCTGGCTGCGCTCGATCCGCTTCTCGACCTTCGCCATATTTTGCGTCAGGCGCGCCCGCTCGGCCTCCATGTCCACCAGGCCGGTCAGGGGTAGATAGCAGACTACATCTCCCACGACTACAGCGGCGGCCTGCTCCGGCGGCTCGAACGCCGCCTCGATGGTCAGCGCTTTCGGGTCGAGCCGGGCCAAAAAGCAGAGTATATCACGCTGTTTGTCGAGCCAGCCTACGGCATCCCCGGCGGCGATCCTGGCCGGGATGCGTTTGCCGGGTGTCACGTGGTACTCCGCGCGGCGATTTCTGATTCCCCGTACCATTTCCATCACTAGAGACATGTGCGCCTCGGCCTCCTCATCCCACAGCATAGTGTCCCTCTGGGGCCATGGGGCCAACATCACCGTCTCGCCCTGGCGGATCGCGGTGGGCAAGGCTTGCCAGACTGCCTCGGTGAGGAAGGGCATAAATGGGTGTAGCAACCGCATGGTTGTCTCCAGGACGTGTAGTAGTACGATCCGTACTGGGTCCTTGCCGGTCGTTGGGAGACTCTCATCGTACAGGCGTACTTTGCTGGCTTCGAGATACCAGTCACAGTACTCGTTCCACAGGAATTCGTTGATCTGTCGACCGGCTTCGCCGTATTGGTAGTGCTCGAACAGGTGCGTGACGTTTTCGATCAGCCGGTTCAGGAGGGAAAGGATCCACCGATCCGCCAGCCGGAGATCGTGTGGGAGGGACAGGGGATGGTCGGTCAACCGTTCTTCCAGGCCATCGAGGTTGCTCAGGACGAAGCGGGCCGCTTGCCAGATTTTGTTGGTGAAGTTGCGGGCCCCTTCCAATCGGCGCGGATCGAGGTTCATATCCAGCCCCGGCGTCGAACTGGTCAACAGGGTGTACCGCAGTGCGTCGCTCCCGTATTTTTCGATGATGTTGAGCGGGTCGTACTCGTCTATGTTCTCCATAGATTTGGAGATTTTCTTGCCCTCTTCGTTGCGCACCAGCCCGTGCAGATAGACCGTGGCGAATGGTGTCTCGCCGGTCATAGCGATGCCCAACATCATCTCCCGGGCTACCCAGAAGAACAGGATGTCGTAGCCGGTCTCGCGCACGTCGGTTGGGTAGTAGCGGCGGAAATCCGGCGTATCCTGGGGCCATCCCAGGGTGGAGAAGGGCCACAACCCAGAGGAGAACCAGGTATCGAGCACATCTTCATCTTGGTGGATGTTTTCGCTGCCGCAGTGGATACAAACGCTCGGATCGTCTACCGCGCTCATTTGTCCGCCACAGTCGTCGCAATACCACACCGGGATGCGATGTCCCCACCAGAGTTGACGGCTGATGCACCAGGGGCGGATGTTCTCCATCCAATGGAAGAAGCGGGCCTCTTCCCGCTCCGGTACAATGATGGTGCGGCCCTCTCGCACCGCTGCCATAGCTTTCTCTGCCAGGGGTTTCACATTCACGAACCATTGAGTAGAGATGCGTGGTTCAATGTCGGTGGCGCAGCGCTGACAGGTGCCCACAGCATGGGTGTATGGCTTGATCTCGACCAGCAAGCCCTCCTTTTCGAAGTCGGCGACGATGTTACTCCGGCAGGTGAACCGGTCTTGTCCGACGTACGGACCGCCTAATTCGTTGATATGGGCCGTCTCGGTCATCACATTGGGGGCCTTCAGTCCATGGCGCAAGCCGATCTCGTTGTCGGTGGGGTCGTGGGCCGGCGTGACTTTGACGGCTCCAGTCCCGAACTGAGGGTCCACGGCTTCGTCGGCGATGATGGGGATGGGGCGCCCGATGGCCGGCAGGATAGCTGTCTGGCCGATCAGGTGCTGCCAGCGCTCGTCGCTGGGATGGACGGCAACCGCCGTGTCCCCCAGGATCGTTTCCGGGCGGGTGGTGGCCATTTCGATGAACTCGGTGGCCCCCTCGGCCCACTGGCCGCTCCCCCATTCTCCCCGTGGGCCGTTCCAGTCCGGTGTGACGATGGGGTAGCGGATGACCCACAAGTGACTGGCCCGTTCTTCCGGGATCACCTCCAGGTCAGAGATAGCTGACTCGCAGCGGGGACACCAGTTGACCAGATACGTTCCCCGGTAGATCAGGCCTTGTTCGAACAGGCGCGTGAAGGCCGTGCGCACGGCGTGGCTCAGGTCATCGTCCAGGGTGAAGCGTTCCCGTGTCCAGTCGCAGGAGACGCCCAATCGTTTGTGTTGCTCGGTGATCCGCTGGAGGGAATTACGTGCCCAGGCCCAGCAACGCTCGATGAATTGCTCCCGGCCCAGGTCGTGGCGTGTCAGTCCCTCCTTGCGCAATTCCCGCTCCACGACGTTCTGGGTAGCAATACCGGCATGGTCAGCGCCAGGTAGATAGAGGGTCTGGAAGCCGCGCATACGGTAGTAACGGGCCATCAAGTCCTCGACGGCGGCGGTCATTGCGTGCCCCAGGTGGAGCACACCGGTCACGTTGGGGGGCGGCATTGTGATGCACCAGCGCGGGCCATCCTCAGAGACCAGGCCCAGCGCCACCTGGGTTTCAGGGCGGAAGTAGCCTTGCGCCTCCCACCAGTGGTAGAGGCGGCTTTCGTGTTCTTCGGGACGGTAGGTCTTGGAAAGTTGCTCGCTCATCATCATTCTCCTCTAAGCATATCTTATGGGTGTGTTTCAACTGAGTTGGAGACCCTCCCGCAGGTTGAACTCAAAGTTGA
>CAZXVB010000368.1:0-3199 GCA_964643875.1 uncultured Anaerolineales bacterium
CCGGACGTTCTTTTTAGTCACCGTAGCGCCCTCTTTTTTGTTGGTGACTCTATCCTATCTTTTCGCCTTCGATATAGAGCGGGTGGATATCGCCATCTGCGATTTGGATCACACCCCCATTTCTCGCTCCTTGCTGGCCGGCCTGACGGCGGATGGCGATGTAGTGATCGTCCAGGTGGTAGAGCGCCAGGAGGAAGCGGAACCTCTATTTGCCCAGGGATCGGCCGATGCCTTGTTGCTCATTCCTCCTGGATTTTCTGAGGCCTTTCTAAGCCGGCAATCTCCCATACTCCACGTAATCGTGGATGGGGCGGACGCGATCATTGCCAACCAGGCCATTGGATTGCTGGAGAGCCGTCTGAAAGCCGTAGCCGCTGATTGCTTGATGCGCTATGTGACCTCGAGTCAATCGGCCAATCTTGCCTTCGAAATTTCTACCCGCGTTTGGTACAACGGAGCTTTGGATTCTCTAGTCAGTATGGTGCCGGGTATGATGGCATTGATTTTATGTATGCCGGCCCTCGCTTTGGCGCTGGCCCTGGCTCGTGAGGTCGAAATGGGCTCATTCGAGAGTTTGATCGCTACTCCAATGCGCGGGATTGAATACCTGTGGGGCAAGATGTTGGCCTACCAGATCACCGGCCTTCTCAGCGTCGTGTTCGCCTGGCTGGTTGCCACGGTCTGGTTCCGGGTGCCATTTCGAGGTGATTTTGGGGCCTTCCTTGTTCTATCGTCGGTTTATCTGTTGGCCAGTATGGGGGTCAGTCTGTTGATCGGCAATACGGTTCGTAACCAGCAAACTGCGATGTTCCTGATTTTGATGATCTTTTTCGTCCCCAGTTTCTTCATTGCAGGCCTGATCTTGCCGATCTCCAACCATCCAGTTTCTCGATGGATGGCTCAATTGCTGCCGACGACGCACTTCATTGTCATTTCGCGGGCTGTATTCTTGAAAGGTTTAGGGCCGGCGGCATTGAGCGGATCACTCATACACCTGCTGGGGATTGCCGGTGTCTGCTCTGCGTTGAGCTGGTGTCTTTTCAAGAATAAATTGTGATTGGATTGTCCATACGGATAGACTTTCTGCAGTGTCGGTATGACTCTACGTTCATTCCTTTCGACTGTCGTCGCATCGCTTCCCGTTGCATGGATTCGCATCGGGAACCTGGTGTGGAAAGAGTTCATCCAATTGCGGCGAGATTGGATGATGACGATCTTCATCATCACGTTACCGGTGCTTCAGTTGGTTTTGATGGCGCAGTCCACCGGCTCGCGGATCTCCGATATGTGCGTGGCGGTATTGGACCTCGATCATTCGTCGGATAGCCGCCGCTTGACGATCGCGTTGGACAATCGCGACGAACTGCGGGTGTGTCGCTTCCCCACTACAATGATGGAGATGCGGCAGGCCCTCGACCGGGGTGAGGCCGTGGCTGCGGTGGTGATCCAGCCGGGGTTCGCCGCTGCTCGAGCGGACGGCACGATGACAACCTATGTTCAGGTCGTCGTGGATGGTAGCAGTAGTGTCCCGGCCCGCTATGCAGTGGGGGCTGTCCAGTCTGCCGTGACCGGGTTCGTCGCTCACATCCTGTCTCCAGGTACAGTGCTCCCTCCGCCGGTCATTGACCTGCGCACGACGGTGCTCTTCAATCCGCGCCTCAATGTCCAGTTCTACACTCTATCGGCCCAGGTGGGTTTCATCGTTTATCAGGTGACGCTGGTGATCGCCGCTATTGCTCTGGCCCGTGAGCGGGAATTGGGCACATTAGAGCAGTTGATGGTTATGCCTGTGCGGCGGTTTGAATTGGTGACCGGGAAGGTGGTGCCGGCGTTGGTCATTGGCCTGGTCAATTTCGGGATTATGCTGGCGGTGGCAGTGTACGGATTTGGGCTTCCGATGCACGGATCCTTGCCCCTGTTGATTGGCCTGACGGTGTTGTTTATCTTGACCGAGGTCGGTTACGGGATTCTAATCTCTATCGTGGCCCGCACACAACAGCAAGCCATCTTGTTCGTATTCGTCCTGGCTATGGTGGATATGGCTTTCTCCGGCTACCTGGTGCGGGTGGAAAACCTGCCGCTTGGGTTGCAAGCTGTTGCCCAAATCATTCCGTTCCATCACTACCTGGTCATCATCCGGGGAGTGATGCTCAAAGGAATTGGGCTGGATGCCCTATGGTTCCACGTATCCGCCATCGCCGGGATGGGTGGGCTGATTACGGTGGTGGCGATTCGGAGTCTGGGGCGTAGTCTGGATTGAGGAACAGGAATAGGAGGAGTGAAAGAGAGGCAGTCGCCATGAACTATGTTCACCCTCAAGAACGAAAGTAGGACCACGTGGGAGATTCGCGGGCCGCAGCGCCGGAATCCCCATTCCGGCGCTTGCCCCTGTAGAGCCGTTTCATTACCCGACATCTAAACACGGATGACGCGGATTCACCGCAGATTGACGCTGATTTGACCGAGTTCGTATCGCTTCGCGCCGAAAACCCAAGAAAATCTGTGTTTTTCTGCGTTAATCTGCGTCCCAGAAAAAGCGTGTCGGGTAATGAATAGAGCCGTTAGATGAGTTGATCCATTAGTCGCATATGCGCGAGTTTTGACGACCATTCGGGGGGGGGACATTTTCTATTTGACCAGATCGCAGATTTCTGGTATACTGTGATGCAAGCCGGAGTGGCGGAACAGGCAGACGCGCGCGACTCAAAATCGTGTGGGCTTGACCCATGTGGGTTCGATTCCCACCTCCGGCATCCGTCTGTAGCCATTGCGGCGTCCAGGGCGATCTTGCCCCGGTACGTCGCTTTTTGTATGTATTACGATTTCACTGCCCAGCATGTCAACAGCGACACTCTCGTAGGTTGGGCTAAGGTGAAAAAACGAGGTTACTCCTCAGGAGGCCAGCGGTTGAAACCGTGCCTGAGAAGCTAAAGCTGGCTGTCCACCTACGTGGAAAGGCGCGTCCGCGCGCAGGTTGAGGCCCAGCCGCAGGTCTGTAGACGATTTCAATCGCTACGCCTGGCAACTTGAGTAGTAACAAAACGAGCAGTACTTTTGCAAATTTAACAAAGTGGCTATGCATGGGTCGCGCCCCCCTCTAGCTCCCCCCGTTCCACGGGGGGAGGACAGGCTTCCCCCCTGCGAGCGGGGGGGACTGAGGGGGGGCGGATGCTTTGTAAAAAGTGCAAAATTACTAAAA
>CAZXVB010000369.1:0-3192 GCA_964643875.1 uncultured Anaerolineales bacterium
GGGATAGAATGGATACCGCTTCTCTACCCCTGCACAGCAGCTACTCGCGCTGAGACCTTGTTGAGTAACATTGCTGCGCGTTCGGCCGATTCCTGTTCCTCGTCAGATTGCCACTGTTTCTGTATGCCCCGCAGTAACTCGACCAGTTGCGGTGTGAGCAGTTCCGCGTTTTCATCCAGCAAACGGTCAATCTCGGCCTCATCCTTTGCTTTCATCAGGCGGGCGAAAAGGCGGATCTCGGGGGGATACGCTTCCTCGATGACTTGCAGGACGACCGTCCACACCCGTTCCAGGGCCTTCATCACTTTTGCATCGCCGGCTGTACGGGCTTCCTCCATATTGGCCGATAGCACAGTAAAGAAGGCGTCGTCTATCTCCTGCAAGTGTTGCCGCACTACTTCCTCTGGATCGGTGCTCAGGATCAATTCTTGCAACAACTGCGAGCGTTCAGCCAATAACGCCTGGGTGGCCTTATCAATCCGGTCGCGCACGGCCAATATCTCGGAGCGCAGGTTGGTCAGCCGGTCTTTCTCCACTGCGTCGCTGCACTCCTCGATCTGCTGAGTCAGGCTTTGGAAGAAGAGATAATCCAACAGCGGACGGCCAAAAGTGATCAGCAGTTCACGGGTGGATGGATCGGAGGTGGAGACCAACAGCTCCAACAGTTTCTCGCGAGAAGGATCGGCCCGCAAAGCCTCGAGGGTGTCTACCCGATCCTTGATAGCCCGGCCGGCATCGGTCTGGGCCAGGAGTTTATTGTACAGGCTGATCAGGGGGCGCAAATTGGCGACATCTTCGCCGGCGGATTGAGCCATATCTATGTTCACGGCTAGTGTCTGGATGAATTCGGCATCTATCATATCCTGATTTTCGCGGATCAGGGCCTCCTGGGCTTCCTCTGAACCGGCCTCGATCATTGTCTGCAACAACCTGGCGCGGGCTTTCTGCGCCTCGATCATCTCCGGCGTGACTCCATCGGCCTCGAGCACCGTGTTGACCAGGCTTTCCATCGAAAAGTGGATCTGTGGCTGGAGAAGGTAGGCTTTCCGCTTCTCCGGCGGCAGATCGTTCATCACCGCATTGGTGAACTTCCCGATCATTTGTTGACGGTCCATATCGGTTCGGCCAGCTTCCATCGGCATGTAGATCAGTGCCAATTCTTTCTCCGAATCGTGATAGAGAAAAGGGACATTCAACGTTCCATGCATTCCACAGTGGGGGCATTGAACGGTATTGATCAACCCGTTTAAAAGGCGAGTTTTTGCGGATGGATCCTCATGGACATCGAGAATTTGTTCGACGTATGTCTGAAACGGTTGATTACAACTTGGACAGGTGATTTGTGCAATTCCAACTGCAGCCATTGACTATTCCTTTCAATTGTTATTATCTGGAGACGGGTAACGGGGAATCGTAAACGAGAAAGCTGACCCCTCGTTTGGTACGCTATCCACCCAAATGCGCCCCCCATGGGCCTCGACGATCGCTTTCGCCAAATACAACCCCAGCCCGGCACCGGGGGTACGTTGATGGCGTTGTCCCATCCCTCGGTAGAAACGTTCGAATACGCGGGGTTGCTCTTCCAATGGGATTCCAATACCGGTGTCGGTGACCGTCACCACGACTTCGTCCGGCAGAGCACGCCCGGCGATGGTAATCGTCCCGCCAGCGGGTGAATATTTGATGGCATTCGAGACCAGGTTGTCCAATACTTGCTCCAGGCGTGCCGAATCGCCAAATGCCGGCGGAAAGCCCGGAGGAAAGCGGACTACGATTTCGTGAATCTGGGTCTGCGTGCGGAAGTTTTGGGCTACCCGTTCGGCCAGGGCGTCCAGAGCGACCCAGTCCATTTCCAGTGACATAGCGCCCGCTTGTAGGCGTGATACATCCAACAAGTTATCTATCAATTGATTCAAACGGTCCGCTTCCTCGATGATGACGGACAGGCTTTCCCGCATAACGTTCGCATCCCAATGGGCGTCCTGTCGTCGTAGGGTATCCGCATACCCCTTGATCAGCGCTACCGGTGTCTTTAGCTCGTGAGAGATCACTGAGATGAACACCGATTTGACTTTTTCGGCCTCCCGAAAGCGGGTCACATCTCGAGCGTTGCCGATCAGGTTAACCAGGCGTCCTTCGCGGTCGAAGAGTGGGGCATAGGTGATCCCTACACTTAGCGTTCCCCCACCGCGTCGGCGCAGGTCTCCTTCCACGTAGATAGGCCGAGCGGATGGGAGGGGCCATCCACCGGCCACCGCCTGGGCCAGATCAATGTCGGTCACCACATGCGTCCACTGAATGACCTCATCGTGATGATGCCCCAGTGCTTCGGCTGCCGGCCAGCGGGTCATCTGTGCCAGGGCGCGGTTGAACACTTCGATCCGGAGGGCCGGGTCGAGAATCAGCACCCCATCCGCACTGTACTCCAGGATAGCGTCTAAGCGACGCTTTTCCCGGGATATCCGCTCGTACAACTGGGCGTTTTGAACGGCAATCGCGGCTTGGTCGGCAAAACTGGCCAGAATCCGACGGTCATCGGCTGTGAATCGAACACCATAAGCGCGAAAGATGTACAGGACGCCGATCAATTTCTGCCGGATGACCATCGGCAAGGCCACGACTTGTTGGAGATGTAGGCCCAGGCGAGAAACTACCTGGGACAACTTTTCCGCCAGGCCAGGGATGTGGAAGCGCTGCAGGTTCACGTCGTCGGGGACGTCGGTCAGTAACAGGGCAAAGTACGGCACCAAAGTTTCGGGCAGCCCATAGCTGGCGCTAATCTCAAAGCTACCGTCGTCACGCCGCAGGGCGATCAACCCGGCCTGCCCTGCCAGGATCTTGGTGGCCGATTCCAACACCATGCGCAACAGTTCGTCGAGCTGGAGTTGAGCGGTCATCGCCCGAATGATTTCCAGCAGATATTCTCTTTGTCGAACACGGTAATCGGTCAACACAAGACCAGTCTCCGGCCAGTCCATCCAATGATTGAGAATGATTGAGGAAGATTATAACACACCTTGCTCCCTGGACAACCTGAAGTAGCGGTGATCGTACCGCGCTGTTGATAGAGACGGCGTCGAGTGTAAGGCGTTACGTGGCGAGGCAGCCTTTCCAGGCTGCTGACAAGCTAGAAAGCCTGTCCCACGGGCCGATGTAGAACAGCCTTTCTAGGCTGTCAGGACGGGCTAGAAA